>JAUIJO010000052.1 GCA_030431185.1 Gammaproteobacteria bacterium
CGAACGGGTTGTAGGGGTTGTCCTCGTGGACGACGATCGTGTCGGCGATGCCGCCGGTGCCGGCGAACGGACCGACGAAGATCGGCTCGGGCGCGGCCTGGTTGGTCGAGGTGCGGTTGTTGTACAGCGCCTTGGCGTGCAGGCGGACGTTCTCGCTCAGGTCGTAGTTGACGCTGGCGAAGATCGACTTGCGCTTGCTGGGCGTCAGCAGGAGGTTGTAGGGCGCGAAGTTGAAGCGGTCCGCGCCGCTGAAGCCGTGGTAGGTGCCGGCGTCGGGATCGGCCGGATCCCAGACCGGGCTGGTGGTGCCGTCGTCCAGGGTGACGTCGTACCAGAAGTCGCCGGCGGGGTCGCAGAAGCCGAGGGTGCCGGCCGGGCGCGAGGGATCGCAGAAGGTGTAGCGGCCCTGCGGGGTGCCCGAGCTGCCACCGCGCACGCCGGTGCCCGGGGTCGGGTAGGAGGACTGCTCCCATTCGCCCGAACCGATCGACTTCTGCTCGTAGTAGCTGGCCGCGAACACGGCATTGAACTTCTCGCCGCCGCCGCCGATGGTGACCGAGGCTTCGGTGGTCTCGCCGCCGCGCGAGTATTCGCCGTAGTAGCCGTTGAGCTGCACGCCCTCGAAATTGCGGCGGGTGATCACGTTGACCACGCCGGCGATCGCGTCGGAACCGTAGATCGACGATGCGCCGTCCTTCAGCACTTCGATGCGCTCGACGATGGCCAGCGGGATGGTGTTGACGTCGGCGCTGCCGGACACGCCCGAGGCCGAGGACTCGTTGACCCAGCGGATGCCGTCGACCAGCACGAGCACGCGCTTGGAGCCCAGGTGGCGCAGGTCGACCTGTGCAGAGCCGGCGCCGATGCCACCGCCGTCGGGCGGATAGCCGAAGTTGCCCGAGGAGTTGAACTTCGCGTTCAACGCCTGGCCACTGGAGGTGAGCTGCTGCAGCACTTCGCCCACGGTCTGCACGCCCGTCTCGTCCAGCTTCTGCCGGTCGAGCACGAACACCGGCTGGGCAGTGACGGCGTTGGTCTGTTTGATGCGGGTACCGGTGACCGTGACCGCGTCGAGGGTCCGGGTCGGATCGGTGGTGTCGGGGTCCGCGTCCTGCGCGGCGGCCATCAGCGGCATCGCCACCAGTGACGCCAACAGCGAAGCGCGTATCGCGCGCGTGAGGGTCTTGCGTTGCACGTTCATGTTGCTCTCTCTCCCTAGGTCAATGGCTGACAAAAAATGACGAACCAACACACCCCTATCCCCTGTCCATGTCCTTGGGGTGCGTGATGGTTTGTAAACTTTTTGTGAATCCACCACAACTGCCGGGAGGCATTGCCCCGTGTGGCCCGCTCGCGCGGCGGATCGCGCCAAGCCATTGAAAAGAAAGGCCTTCATCGCATGACGATGCCGTGCTAAGGTCGCCGGGCGGGGGTCAAGCTGAACGCATGTTCAGGCGCCGGCGCCGGGGAGCGGCGTCGCGTCGGACCGGGCGCCCGCGTCACGCGGCCGGCATTCCCGGCCATGCTCGAATCCAGATTGGGGGAACTTGATGAACTGGTACCTGCTCGCACTCAAGAAGTACGCGGAATTTTCGGGGCGTTCGCGCCGCAAGGAATACTGGATGTTCGTGCTGTTCAACATTCTGATCGCGATCGTCCTGGCCTTCGTCGACGGTCTGCTGGGCTTCACCACGCAGAGCGGGGTCGGCTACCTCGGGCTGGTCTACAGCCTGGCGGTACTGGTGCCCGGTCTCGCGGTGGGCGTTCGTCGCCTGCACGATACGGGTCGCAGCGGCTGGTGGCTGCTCATCAGCCTGGTCCCCCTGCTGGGCGCGATCGTGCTGATCGTGTTCTTCGTGATGGACAGCGATGCGGGCGACAACGCGTACGGACCCAACCCCAAGCAGGTCGTCTGACGCGGGACGGGCGGGCGTGCCACGGTGCGCCCGCCCCTTGCCGGCCGGGTGGACCGGCGGCACGCAGGGAGGCAAGGTCGGGCCGCGCAGCGGCGTTTGACCCGCCCGCGGCACCGGCGCATGATCATTCCGGGGCGCACGGGCCGGGAACCCGGGCGCCGCTTCGCCCTGGGGGGAGGCGAACCATCGGTAACGTCCGAGGGGAGCCGCCATGAGTGACCTGATTGCGATCGCCTATACCAGCACGGCCTGCCGTGGCCTGCCGCCGTGGGCCATGGATGCGCTGCTGATGGATGCGCGCCGCTTCAACCACGCGGTCGGCGTGTCCGGCGTGCTATTCCACCACCGGGGCGCGTTCTTCCAGTATTTCGAAGGCCCGGCCGGGAGCGTCGACGCGGTCTATGGGCGCATCCGCGCCGCACGCAGCCACGAAAACATCCGCGAACTGCTGCGGCAGAGCATCTCGCGCCGGCAGTTCTCGACCTGGACCATGGCCTTCTGCGAAGCCCCGCGAAGCGCCACCCAGGCCGATGCGCACGCGCGCTGGCTCGAGGAAATGCCGGTCACGCGCGACACCGTCGACTGCCCGGAAAGCCTGTCGCTGATCCTCTACTACTGGAACAAGTGGCAGGCCGATACACCGCCGCGCCGCGCCGCCACGCTCAACTGAGCGGGTCGCCCGGTTCGCTCAGGCCCCCAGCAGCAGGCTGGCGCCCACCAGCAGGAGGAAACCCGCGAACACCCGCTTCAGGGTCTCGCCCGACAAATGGTGGGCCAGTCGCGTGCCCAACGGCGCCGCGAACACCGAGGCCGCCGCCACGCCCGCCGCCGCCGGCAGGTAGACATAGCCGATCGCGTGGGCCGGCAACGCCCCGTCCGGCGCATGCATCGCATATCCCAGCGCACTGGCCAGGCCGATGGCGACGCCACACGCGGAGGACGTGCCCACCGCGCGCACCGGTGCCGATCCGAGCGCGACCAGCAAAGGCACCGTCATGCTGCCGCCGCCGATGCCGATGACCGCCGACAAGGCGCCGATGCCACTGCCCGCCAGGCTCATGCCGACGCCGCGCGGAGGAGGCGACGCGTCGGCGCCGGTCGCGCGGCGACGCCCAAGCAGCATCTGCGCCGCGGCGACCAGGCAGTACCCGGCGACCAGGTAGCGCAGCACGCCGTCGTCCATGCGCACCGCCAGCCCGCTGCCCAGCCAGCCACCCAGCAGCAGGCCCGGCACCATCCAGGCCACCGTCGGCCACATCACGCTGCCCCGGCGGTGGTGCGCGCGCGCGGATGCGGCCGCGGTCAGCACGATGCTGGCCAGCGAACTCGCCAGGGCGGCGTGCATCGCGGCCTCCTGCGGGATCCCCATGAGGGGCAGCAGCCACGCAAGCGCCGCGACCAGCACCAGTCCCCCACCGACGCCGAGCAGGCCCGCGAGCACGCCGGCGACGGCGCCCAGCAGCAGGAACAGCAATACTGACACGGGCAGGGACAACACCATGGAAACACCGCGCGGGATCGAAGCCGTGCAGCCTACGGGATCGCTCCGCGCCGCGCACCACGGCGGAATGCAGCGCAGTCCCCACGACTCGCATGCACCGCCGCGTGACGGTGGCGCCCGGGAGCCGTGACTGCGGTCGCGCCGACTCGCGAGGCATCATCGAAGGCTTCATATCCGCTCCGCTATAGTCGGCGGATGACTGCCTCCCCCGCACGACACGCCGTCGCCGCACTGGCCCTGGCCACCCTCGCCGCCACCGCCTGCGCGCAATCCTCGCCCGCCCCGGCCTTCGCCGCCGCCTCGGCCACTCCGGCCGCGCTCGACTCCTCTCTGAAGCCGCTCGCGGATCCGCGCCTGGACCGCGTCGGCCAGGCGATCGAGGCCGCCCGCGCAGGCCGGTTCAATGCCGCCGACTACGGCGACCTCACCGACCACCCGCTGTACGGCTGGGTCGAATACGCCAGCCTGACGCGGGACCTGGACGGCCTGCCACGCGACCGGGCCGAGGCCTTCCTCGCGCGCCACGACGGCGAACCCGTTGGCGAGACCTTCCGCAAGGCCTGGCTGGCGCAGGCCGCCAAACGCGAGGACTGGACGGCGTTCAACCAGGCCTGGCGCGACGGCATGGACGGCACGGCACTGGCCTGCCAACGGCTGCAGGCCGAACAGGCGAGCGGACAGGCGGGCGCCGGATGGACCGCGCGCGCGCAGGCCGTTTGGACGAGCAGCGGGAACTCCCTGCCCGATGCCTGCGATCCCGTCTTCGCCACCTTGGCCGCCCGTGGAGGCCTGGCGCCGGAACTGCGCTGGCAGCGCTTCGACCTCGCGGCGGAAGCGTGGCAGCCCGGCGTCATGCGCAGCATCGCCCGCGGCCTGCCCGAAGACCAGCAGGCGCTGGCCAACGACTACGCCGCCTTCATCGACACGCCGCATCCCCGCGCACTGGCCTGGCCGAAGACCGTGCGCAGCCGCCTGGTGGCCTCGCAGGGGCTTGCCCGCCTGGGCAAGGCCGACCCGGATGCCGCCGAGGCGCAATTGCCCCGTTACGCGGGGGCGCTGGAATTCAGCGAGGCCGATCGCGGTCGCGTGCTGTACCAGGTCGCGCTTTGGACGGTGGCCTCCTACCTGCCCGGTTCGGCGCGTCGACTGGACGCCGTACCCGCCGCCAGCTACGACCCGCGGCTGCACGAGTGGCGCGTGCGCGAGGCGCTGTCGCGTTCGGACTGGCCGGCGGCGCTGGCGGCGATCCGCAGGATGGACGACGCGCAGCGAAGCGAATCGCGCTGGCAATACTTCGAAGCGCGCCTGGCCGAGAAAGCCGGCGATGCCACCACCGCCCGGCGCCTGTACGGGCAGGCGGCGGGCAACAGCGACTTCCATGGTTTCCTCGCCGCGGACCGGCTCGAGCAGCCCTACACCCTCTGCCCCTGGCAGCCGCGCGCGCCGGCCGCGACGATCGCCAAGGTCACCGGCGACGCCGCGCTGCAGCGGGCGGTGTCGCTGGCCCGGCTCGAACAGGCCGGGTGGGCGGCGGCCGAGTGGAAGGATACCCGTTCGCGCTTCAGCGACGCCGAGCGCCTGGTTGCCGTGGAGTACGCCGAGGCCAATGGCTGGTTCGATCGCGCGGTGTTCGGCCTGGACCTTTCAAACGATGAAGAACGGCGGCTCTACGACCTGCGATTCCCGCTGCACCATGACGCGACCCTGCGCCGCGAAGCGGCCAGGAACCGGCTGGACCCGGCCTGGGTCGCCGCCGAGATCCGCGCCGAAAGCATCTTCAACCCGCGGGCGCGCTCGCCCGCCAACGCGCTGGGCCTGATGCAGATCCTGCCGGGCACCGGCGCCAGCGTGGCGGCGAAACTCGGGCTTCCCTGGAACGGCGCCTCGAGCCTCTACGACCCCGACACCAACATCATCCTGGGCAGTGCCTACCTCCGGCAGATGATGGACGAAAACGGCGGGCAACCCTACTTCGCCATCGCCGGCTACAACGCGGGACCTTCGCCCCTGCTGCGCTGGCGCACCCAACGTCCCGGCATGGACCCGGACTTCTGGATCGAGACGGTGAGCTACAAGGAGACGCGCGAGTACGTGGCGCGCGTGCTGGCCTTCAGCGTCATCTATGACTGGAAGCTCGACGGCGACGCATTGACGCTCAGCGACCGCATCCGCGGCCGGATCGACGGGCCGCGCAAGGGCTTCGTCTGCGATGCGGGGCCGCATGCCGCGGCGGAGGGCGGCTGATGGCGACCGCGCCCGCAAGCCACGTCGTCGTGCTGGGCGGTACCGGCTTCGTCGGTCGGCCCCTGGTCCGGCGCCTGCTCGATGATGGCGCGCGCGTCACCGTGCTCAGCCGCGGCCCCGGCAAGGCACCGGCCGCCTACCAGGCCAGGCGCGCCCGCCTGACCCGCGACGCCAGCCTGCTGGAAGGCGACGTGCATGACGTCGACTTCCTGCGCGCCGTGCTCGACGACGCCGACGCCGTCGTCAACCTGGTCGGCATTCTCAACGAGAAGGGCGACAGCGGCGAGGGCTTCGAGCGGGTGTTCACCGCCCTGACCCGTTCGCTGCTCACCGCGATGCACGACAACGGCGTGCGCCGCCTGCTGCAGATGAGCGCGCTGCACGCGGGCAAGGGCGACAGCCACTACCTGCAGGCGCGCGGCCACGCCGAGCGCGAGGTGCGGGCCTCGCGACTGGACTGGACCCTGTTCCAGCCCTCGGTGATCGCCGGTCCGGGCGATGGCCTGTTCTGCCGCTTCGACGGCCTCCTGCGCTTCGCGCCCATGCTGCCGGTCGGGCGCGCGGACGCGAAGTTCCAGCCGGTGTGGATCGGCGACGTCGTCGAAGCCTTCGCCCGCGCGCTCGGCAACCCGGCCAGCATCCACCAGGCTTATCCGCTGGTCGGCCCGGACGTCCTCGAACTGGCCGAGATCATCCGCCTCACCGCGCGTGCGCGCGGGCGCCATCGCCTGGTCCTGCCCTTGCCGGACGCACTCGGGCGCCTGCAGGCCAACGTCGGCGAATTCCTGCCCGGCAAGCCCATCAGCCGCGACAACTGGCGTTCGCTGCAGCTGGACTCGGTCAGCATCGAGGACGGACTGGCGCGGCTGGGCATCACCGCCACGCCGGTGGTCGAACGCGTGCCCGCCATCCTCGGCCTCGACGAGGCCGGATGAGCACGGCGCGATGAGCACGACCTACCTCGTCGGCGGCGCCGTGCGCGACCGCCTGCTCGGCTTGCCGCCCGGCGACCGCGACTGGGTGGTGGTCGGCGGCACGCCGGACGCGATGCGGGCGCGCGGTTTCCGCCAGGTCGGCCGCGACTTCCCGGTGTTCCTGCATCCGGACACCGGCGAGGAGCACGCGCTGGCGCGCACCGAACGCAAGAGCGGGCGCGGCCATGGCGGCTTCGTCGTCCACGCCGAGCCGACGGTGACGCTGGAAGACGACCTGGTGCGTCGCGACTTCACCATCAACGCCATCGCCCAGGCCGCGGACGGCTCGCTCGTCGATCCCTTCGGCGGCGAAGCCGACATCCGCGCGCGCGTGTTGCGCCACGTCGGCCCCGCCTTCGAGGAAGACCCGCTGCGCGTGCTGCGCGCGGCGCGCTTCATGGCGCGCTTCGCGCCCCTGGGGTTCACCGTCGCCGACGAGACGCGGGCGATGATGCAGCGCATGGTCGCGTCGGGCGAACTGTCCGACCTGGTGCCCGAGCGCGTCTGGCAGGAGCTGCGTGGCGCCCTGCGCACCGCGGCGCCCTCGGCCTTCCTTCGCACCTTGCGCGACTGCGGCGCGCTCGCGGTGGTGCTGCGCGAGGTCGACGCCCTGTACGGCGTCCCGCAGCGCGCCGAATACCATCCCGAGGTCGATACCGGCGTCCACGTCGAGCTGGTCTGCGACATGGCCGCGCGACTGGCGCCCGGCGACGACGTGGTCGGCTTCGCGGCACTGGTCCACGACCTGGGCAAGGCCCTGACGCCCGCCGACCGCCTGCCCGCGCACGTCGGCCACGAGCACGCCGGGCTCGCGCCCCTTGCCGCCCTGTGCGAACGCCTGAAAGTACCGGCCGAGCATCGCCAGCTCGCCACCGTCGCGTGCCGGGAGCATCTCAATGTCCACCGTTTCGGCGAGCTGCGCGCCGCGACCGTGCATGACCTGATCGCCCGCTGCGACGGCTTCCGCAACCCCTCGCGCATCGACGGCCTGGCCACGGTGTGCGAGGCCGACAAGCGCGGCCGGACCGGCCTTTCCGAGGCGCCCTATCCGCAGGCCGCGGCGCTGCGCGCCGCGTTCGACGCCGCGCGGGCCGTGCGCGCGCGGGAGGTCGCCGAAGGTCGTTCCGGACCCGAGGTCGGCGAGGCCCTGCGCCGCGCCCGCATCGCAGCGATCGCGGCCGCCACCCAAGCTGATTGATATCCAGCCGGCATGGCCGCGTTGACGGGCAAGGTCACGTCTGGATAGGAAGAGGAACCGTCATCCCAGCGAACGCTGGGATCCAGCCTTTGCCACTTCGTTTTTCGCCCTTCTCCCGCGGCGCGCACAGGCACCACCATGGCGATACGCGACAACGGGGTCGAGCCGCCGGTCGGGGGCTCGCACCCTGACCCGCGGTGCCGATGCGCGGTGCAATGCGCTTTGCTTATTGCACCCTACGGCGACGCAACGTCGCTCCACGCCATGCACCTCCATGCCGTCATCCCAGCGAACGCTGGGATCCAGCCTTTGGGTGTGTCGATCCTCACCTCTCGCGCCCTGCATGCACAGCCACGGCATCGCGACACGCGGCGGCGTCACGGGCAGGGGCTTGCGTCCGACCTGCGGGGCCAAGGCGCGGTGCAATGCGCGTTGCTTATCGCGCCCTACGGCGATGCGCCCCGGTGAAATACCACCGACGGGACAGGCGGCCTCACGCGCGACGATGCGGGCGGACCCAACGGTCCGGAAAAGTGATGCCGGACGGTCTCCCCACCGCCCGGCATCCCTCCCCCTGCTGTGTCCCGGTCAGAACCTGTAGTCCAGCCGCATGTAATAACTACCGCCATTCATGCCGAACGGCAAGGTCTCCCAGCCGTACTTGAAGCCCAGTTGGGGGAACGGGGCGCCGTCGACCTCGTCCCATTTGTCGGGATAGGTGTCGAAGATGTTGTTGCCGCCCACCGTCAGCGCGAGTGCGTCGGAGAAGGCATAGCGCACCGCCAGATCGAACAGCGTCTTGCCGCCCCAGGTCTGCTTGATGCCCGGCGTGAAGCCCTCGCCGGAGACCGGACCGTAGTAGTTCGCGCGACCGGTGAGCCGCCAGGCATCCTTGTCCCACATGGCCTGCAGCACGTGGTGCTCGCCCGGCTGCCCCTCCTCGAGCAGGGTCACCTGGGTGTCGTCGAACAGCGCCTCGGGCGAGAGGATCGGCGACTGCGAGCGGCGCGCGGTGACTTCGGTCTCGTTGAAGTGAAGCAGCGCGGTCAGGTTGAGCGTCGAGCCACCCTGGAACTCCGTGTTGTGGTTGGCGACGATGTCCAGGCCGGTGGTGCGGGTGTCGATGGCATTGGTGAAGAAGAGCACCTGGCCGACGCCGATCGGGTCGAGGATCGCGCTGATCGGGCAGTTGGCGTTGTCGACCGCGCAGGGGTTGCCGTCGGTGCCGACCGACTCGGGCTGGATGTTGCTCGAGAAGATGATGCGGTCGTCGATGTCGATGCGGAACAGGTCGACGGTCAGCGAGAAGCGATCGTTCGGGGTGATGACGAAGCCCAGCGAGCCGCTGGTCGAGGTCTCTTCCTGCAGGGGCTCGATGCCGAAGGCGCGGGTGACGTCGCTGTCCTGGCGCGCGGTGAGGGTGTCGGTCAGCACGCCGGCGGCGTTGAGGTTGGTCGAGCGCTGGCCGTAGAACAGCTGCTGCACGCCCGGCGCGCGGAAGCCGGTCGACACCGTGCCGCGCACGGCGAAGGCCTCGGTCGCGTCGAAGCGCGCCGACAACTTGCCGGTGGTCGTGTTGCCGAAGTCGGAGTAGTCCTCGAAGCGCACGGCGGCGCCGAGCAGGAAGCGCTCGCTGAGGTTGGTTTCCGCGTCGAGGTAGACGGCGACGTTGTGGCGTCCCTCGTCGACGGCCTCGGTCGGCGAGAAACCGGGGAAGCCCTGCATGCCCGGCTGCGCGGTGTCGCCGGTCTGGCCGACGATGTCGATGCCGCGATCGTTGGTGCGCCCATAGGTATAGGACACCGGATCGCCGGCGCGGATCGCGTAGTTCTCGCGGCGGTACTCCAGGCCCGTGCCCAGGTACAGCGGCTCGCCATTGAAGCCGCCCACGCTGCCGCGGAAATCGAGGTTGAAGGTGGTCTGGTCGTACTCGAGCTTGCCGGTGTCGGCGCGGGTCGGGGAGTCGCCGTAGATGCCGGCGGAAGGATCGGTGGGATCGATCGGCTCGTACCACCACGACACGTTGACCGAGTTGCCTTCCTCGAACCCGAAGCGGCTGCGGCCGTGGTTGACCGAGATGTCCCAGTCCCAGGTGTTGCCCAGCGGCGCGCGATAGCCCACCGCGATCGAGCCGTCGTCGACGGTGGTCAGGATGTTGGGCAGGAAGCCGTCCGGGTACAGCTCGGGCACGGTGCGGTTGTCGCCGGCGCTGCGGAAGAACCCCGAGGAGTCGCCTTCGCGCCTGGAGGCGCCGCCGAAGGCATACAGCTCACCGATGCCGACCGGCAGGCCGCTGTTGAACCAGAGGTAGTAGTCCTTGGCATCGGCATCGCCCAGCCGCTGGGTCACGCGCGGCGGGTCGACGCGCAGGCTGTCGGGACCGGCGCGGTTGGTCTCGTTGCGGTTGCGCGCTTCGGCGGACAGGTTGACGAAACCGCCGTCCCCGCCGAGCTTGAAGCCGGTGTTGACCGAGCCGTGCAGCATCTCGCCGTCGCCGGCGTAGTACTGCGAGCCCTCGACGACGACGTCGGTGTGGTCGGTCTGCTTCTTCAGGATGATGTTGATGACGCCGGAGATCGCGTCGGAACCGTACTGCGCCGCGGCGCCGTCGCGCAGCACTTCGATGCGCTCGATCGAGGACACCGGGATCGCATTGATGTCGGTGCCGGCCGAGCCACGCCCGATCGTCTGTTGCACGTTGACCAGGGCCTGCTGGTGGCGGCGCTTGCCGTTGACCAGCACCAGCACCTGGTCGGGACCCAGCGCGCGCAGCGTGGCCGGGCGCAGGATGTCGGTGCCGTCGGACACGAAGGTGCGGGAGAAGTTGAACGAGGGCTCGAGCATCTGCAGGATCTGGCCCACCTCCATCGCGCCGGTGGATTCGATTTCCTCGCGGCCGATGATGTCGACCGGGGCCGCGGTTTCCTCGGCGGTGCGGCCGAGCACGCGCGAGCCGGTCACTTCAATGCGGTCCAGCGTGGTGGCGGATTCTTCGGCCTGCTGGGCCTGGGCCGGCGCGACGGCGGCGAGCAGCGATGCGGCAACGGCGAGCGCAAGCCGCGAAGGACGGGCATTCATGGGCGATTCCTTTCGTTGGGATGGTGAGGCCCGACCCCCCTGTCAGGCGGACCTAGATTCACCATTTTTTAACGTCCCTGCAAGTCCCGGGGGCCGCACGCAGTGACCGCGGTCACGCCCCGACTGCAAGCTCAGGGCTCGCGTGTTCGCTTTCGGCCCGGACCACCGGCCAGCGATGCTTCAAGCGCCAGCAGGCCGTGCGCGACCGGCGTGCGGCCCATCGTCCAGCCGATGGCGACGCCCATCGCATTGGCCAGGGCATCGGCACCGTCGGCCATGCGCGAGTCGGTCATCGCGCCCTGGGCGAATTCCAGCCCGATGCCCAGCGCGACCAGGGCGATGGCCACTGCGGCCTGGGTGGCGCGCGAGGCGAACAGCATGATCGCGCCCGTCGCCATCGCCGCGTAGGCCAGCAGGTGCTCGATCTTGTCCACGCCCTCGAAGGGCATCGGCGGCAGGTCGCGCGCCGGCAACAGCGAGGCCACCACCACGGCGACCACCAGGGCGGACCAGGCGCACAGCCATGCCCGCGGCCAGCGCAGGGGTCGCAGGCCCCACGTCACGCGCGGCGGCTCACAGCCGGAAGCTCAGGTCGCCGGCCAGGAACGCGGCACCGAACTCGACGCCTTTCTCGAAACCCATGACCTGGAAGCGCTCGCCCATCGCGCTGGGCAGGGTGAGCTTCTTCACTTCCTCGGTGCGGCGCAGGCGTTCGCCCTCGTCGGCGATGCGCTCGATGCGTTCCAGCACGCCGGCCATGCCATTGCCCATCAGGAAGCTGGCCTGCGAGCAGTAGCCGGCGAAATCGAAACCGGCCCCGACCCCCGCCTCGGCCAGCGCGGTGAAATCGACCGAGGCGGTGATGTCCTGCAGTCCCGGCCAGCGCAAGGTGTCGGCGTGCATGTGTTGCCGGTAGAAGGCGCGCAGGGTGCCGTCGTCGCGCTCGGGCAGGTAGAACTCGGCGCGCGGATAGCCGTAATCCACGAACAGCATCGCGCCCTGCTTCATGCCGCCCGACACCGCCTGGATCCAGTACGGCAGTTGCGGGAGCAGTTCGGAGCGGTAGCCATCGGGAAAACGCCGCTCCAGCCGTTGTTCGACGTGCCGCACCGCGTTGGCGAGGAAGCCGTCGGCCGGCCGGCTGATCCGCGCGAAGCCCTCGCCATCGATGACGACGTGCTCTTCATGGACCTCGCCGTCGACGATCCCGAAACGCGGCGTGGGCAGCGCGTCGATCACCTCGTTGGCGAACAGCACGCCCCGCCAGTCGTGCGGGAAGGGGCCGTCGAGCCACTCCACCAGTTCGAACAGCGGCGGCGGAAGGCGTTGCTGCAGGCGCTCGCGCTGGCGCTCGCGCAATTGCGCGCTGGGTTCGAGGATGGCATAGCGGTCCGGGAGCGCATCGAGCTCGGTCAGCCGCTTGAGCGCGACCTCGGCGAAGGCACCGGTGCCGCCGCCCAGCTCGAGGAACAACGCGTCCGGGCCGATCTGCTGGAGCACCGGCGCCAGCGATTCGGCCACGCAGGCCGCGAAGATCGGGCCGATCTCGGGCGCGGTGACGAAGTCGCCCTCCTCGCCGAACTTGCTGGCCCCGGCGCTGTAATAGCCCAGGCCGGGCGCATACAGCGCCAGTTCCATGAAGCGCGAGAAGGGGATGGCCTCGCCTTCGGCGGCCTGGATCTCCGCGCGCAGGTGCGCGGCCAGGCGGGCGCTGTGGGCCAGCGCGTCTGCATCGGGTTCGGGGAGCGGGGATCGGGTCACGGGCAGGTCCGGGGGGCGGGGCGTCGCGGTGTCAAAACCTCGGCGATCAGGATAGCCTGACTGTCCATCGCCGCATTGCGCGCCGCTGAACATCGATCGCATGAGCCCGTCCCCACGCCCCGTCGTCCTCGTCACCGGTGCCGCCCGCCGCATCGGCGCGGCGATCGTGCGCTGCCTGCATGGTGCGGGCCACGACATCGCCCTGCACTACCGGGGCTCGGAGGCCGAGGCGCTGGCGCTGCGCGACGCGCTCGAGGCGAGCCGCCCGGGCAGCGTGCTGGCACTGCAGGCCGACCTGGCCGACTTCGACCGCCTGCCCGAGCTGGTGGCGCGGACGGTGGGCCATTTCGGCCGCCTGGACGCGCTGGTCAACAACGCCTCCGCGTTCGCGCCCTCGCCCATCGGCACCACCACCCCGACGCAGTGGGACACACTGTTCGCCAGCAACGCGCGCGCGCCGTTCTTTCTTTCGCAGGCCGTCGCGCCGCACCTCGAGATGTCCGCGGGGGCGATCGTCAACCTCGCCGACATCTACGCCGAGCGCCCGCTGCACGAGCACACGGTGTATTGCATGGCCAAGGCCGCGTTGCTGGCGATGACGCGCTCGCTGGCGCTCGAGCTGGGGCCGCGGGTGCGCGTCAATGCGGTTTCGCCGGGTGCCATCCTGTGGCCCGAGGGCGAGGGGGGCGACAGCTGCACCGACAAACAGGCCGCGATGCTCGCGCGCACGCCGATGGCGCGGACGGGAACGGCGGAGGAAGTCGCCGAGGCCGTGCGCTGGCTGCTGGTGGACGCGACCTACAGCACCGGTCAGGTCATCCACCTCGACGGCGGGCGCCTGCTCGCCGGATGAACGTCAGGCGCCGGCCTTCAGGTCCTGGCGCGCATTGAGGAAGTCGGCGGCGGTGATCGCCTTGCCGCCCTCGCGCTGCAGCACGCGGATGCGCAGCACGCCCTCGCCACAGGCCACGTCCAGGCCATCGCGACCGGCGCGCAGCAGCGTCCCCGGCGCCGCGCCATGCGCGTCCTCCAGCGCGACCACGCCATGCAGGCGGAGGCGCTCGCCCGCCAGCTGCGCTTCGGCGACCGGCCAGGGGTTGAACGCGCGCACGGTATCGGCCAGCACCGCGGCCGGGCGCGACCAGTCCAGCTTCGCCTCGGCCTTGTCGAGCTTGTGCGCGTAGGTGACCCCGACGTCGGGCTGCGGCGCGGGCACGGGGCGGATCCCCGCGCGCAACAGGCCCAGGCCATCGGCGAGGAGCTGCGCGCCGAGCCGCGACAGGCGATCGTGCAGCTGCCCGCCTGTCTCGTTCGCGCCGATTTCCACGGACTGCGACAACAGCACCGGTCCGGTGTCGAGGCCCTTCTCCATCTGCATCAGGCATACGCCGGTTTCGGCGTCCCCGGCCTGGATGGCGCGCTGGATCGGCGCCGCGCCGCGCCAGCGCGGCAGCAGCGAAGCGTGGACGTTCCAGCAGCCGTCGGCCGGGATGTCGAGCACCGACTGCGGCAGGATCAGCCCATACGCCACCACCACCATCAGGTCGGGTTCTAGCGCACGCAGGGTGGCCTTGGCCTCGGCGCCGCGGAAGTTCTCCGGCTGATGGACGTCGATGCCCAGCTCCAGCGCGACCTGCTTGACCGGGGACGGGGCCAGCCCACGCCCCCGGCCCGCAGGGCGATCGGGCTGGGTGTAGACGGCCACCACCTCGTTGCGCTCGGCGGCCTTGCGCAGGCAGGGCACGGCGAAATCAGGGGTACCGGCGAAGACGATTCTCATGGGCAGCGTGGGGGAATGGGGATAGGGGATCGGGGAATGGGACATCGGGAACGCTGGGCATCCGCGGCTGCAGCGCGCCCGCGCAAGTCACTTCAGCAGCACACCCGCGCGTGCTGCCGGTGACAGATCACCCGAAAGCGGGCGCCAACGGGGTCACGCCCCGATTCCAGGCGAATATCTCTCGCCCCTGGCGTCGCAAGGACGGCGCGCCGGCCAGGAGTCAAGCGGACCAACAGTACCGCAAGCGGTCCCTTCCCCACGCCACTTCTCGATTCCCGGCCTACGCGGCGGCCTGGCGGCGCGCCTTGGCGAGCTTCTTGCGCACCATCTCGCGCTTGAGCGGGGACAGGTAGTCGACGAA
>JAUIJO010000305.1 GCA_030431185.1 Gammaproteobacteria bacterium
GGGGCGGGACGCATTCCGGGCGCACGGCGCCGTCGCGTCGTCCAGCGCCACCGCGACGGGCGCGTCGCCGGCATCCTGGATGACGTTCGAGATGCGCTCCCAGAAGCGCTGCTGGGCATCGATGCCGATGCCTTCCAGGTGCGGTTTCATGAAATCCACCACCGTTTCCAGGTGGCGGAAGAAGGTGCGCTGGCCGGACTGCACATGCTCGACCGAGCCGCGCCATTCGGCCGCCACGGCATCGGCGTCCCGGCGTTCGTTCCAGACGCGTACGATGAAGGCGGCGCTTCGATCCTCGAGCAGTGCCATGACGATCCGTCCAAGCAGTGAGGCTTGGACCGAGCCTGCGCCGCGCGGCTCTCCGTGCCATCACCGCGACATCACCGCCCGGTCACCGTGGGCCCGCATGCCCGCCCGGGCACGGGATGCAACGGTGATGCCGTCGAGATCGCTTTCGCTCCGGGCACGCGCAGTCGCCCCCGGGCGAGTTGGCGGGGGCGGGATAGCCGAAGAAGCCGGTCCGTGCCGGATGCGCGTGCTACTGGCGCATGAGTCGCAGGCTGAGCTGCAGTTGCGCGTCCGCCGCGGCGAGTTGCCTGCGAGCGGCGTCGATCAGTTCATGCGCCTGCGGCGGTCCCTCGATGGCACGCGGAGCACGCGCGTCCCCGCTCGGCACCGCGGGCCACGCGCCTGGAAGCGGCGTGTGTGGATGCGGCATGGGTGTCGCGGGGGTGATCGCGCTGTCGGCGATCTGCTGGTACAGGGCCATGGTTTCGCGCATCGGCTGGATCGCCAACTCACGGCGCAACAGCTCGCGGCAGGTCTCGAACTGCTGGAGCGCCTGGGCGCGCTGGCCGCTTTGCACGAACAGCTGCATGAGCTCGCGATGCACGTCCTCGCGAAGTGCATCGTGGTCGAGGATCGCCTGGCCATGGCGTATGGCCTCGGCATGGTCGCGGCGGATCGTGGCCAACTGCATCAGGCGTCCCAGTGCATTGAGGTGGTGGCGCCGGTGCTTCTCGCGCTCGCGCAGGGCCCAGTCGTCGGACAGGTCGAGCAGGATGTCGGACGTGTAGAGCTCCACGCCACGGCGAAGGCCGTCGATGTCCGCGTCGGTCAGTCGTTCCGGCGGCTTCTCCAGTCCCGGCGTGACCAGGCGCTCGAACTCCTCCACGTCCAGCCACACCCCGGCGGGCCCGTTGAGTCCTATCGCACCGCGCCGGTCGCTGACGATCAGGTCGCCGCGGCGCATCGGCGGCTTCTCGACCAGCCGCCGCAAGCGCCACAGCGCCGTGTTGAACGAACCCGGCGTGGAGGATGAAGAACGCTCGGCCCAGAGGCTCGATTGCAGCTCGGAGCGACTGAAGTAACGTCCATGCCCCAAGGCGAGATAGGCCAGGAGGCTCGCGCAGCGGCCGGCGATGGCCCGGGCGCCCGCCCCTTCCTCGTCGGTGGCGACCGAAAGCGAGCCGAACAGCCAGATCCTGAGCATTCCGTGTTTGCTCCCAATGCCGAAGTGCGTCCGTCCCCGGGTCGGACTTCGATTGCCCGCAGCGACTGGCCCATCGCGCTTCCGACCGCCCGCAGGGGCAATGTCGGTCGTGGCCCGTGTCGGGGTTCGTCTCCCGGCTTCGCGATGGCGCGTTCGAGCGGGTGACCTGTTTCGCACATTCGCACGCGACTTGGAAGCCCGGTCACGGAATGGCCTGCGCAAGTTCCACTGTCCGTTGGAAATCAGGGCAGGCTTGGCAAGGATATCCGCCGGACGGTCAGCGATAGGGGGCAAGATCAGGCCAGAATCGCTTACCGGTAAGCACGGTGTGCCATCGGTGCGCCGCCCAACAGGGACGACGAAGGAATCACCACGTGAGTGCACTGTCACTGAGGGTACGCAAGGCGCGCGTCATGGCCACGCTGTCGCAGGCCGAGCTGGCACGCCGGATCGGCGTCAAGCGCAGCGCGGTGACCCAGTGGGAACAGGCCGCGGGCACCACGCCGAGCGTCGAGCACCTGATCAAGCTCGCCCTCGAGACCGGTGTCAGTTTCGAATGGCTGGCCAGCGGCCGTGGGCCTTCCCGTTGCGACGAGATCGTGCCCGATGCCGCCGTGATCGTCGACGACTTCGCCCGCGATGCCGACGAAAGCCTCGCCCTGACCCAGTTCCGCCGCCTTTCGCCCAGCCGGCGCCGGATGGCCCTGGGCATCCTGGAGATCCTCGGTAAATGAGGCCCGCGGCGGCCGATTTCCGTCGCCCCCCCGGTTCATGCGAAAATAGCCGGCTTCGGCCCCGTAGCTCAGCTGGATAGAGCATCCCCCTCCTAAGGGGAAGGTCGCACGTTCGAATCGTGCCGGGGTCGCCATGTTCCAGGTGCTATCGCGCCTTCTCCGCGCCCGCTTGCGGCGGCAGCCCCACCGTCGCCCCGCGGCCGGCCATTCGAACCACAGGAGTTCCCATGACCCATCCCGTCCTTTCCGCACTTGGCCTGAGCGGCAACGAATCCGGCACCTACCTGGGCAACGGCGAGTGGTCGAAGACCACCGACGCCGGCGTCCTCGAGCCGATCAACCCGACCGATGGCACGGTGCTGGCGAAGGTGCAGGCATCCTCCAAGGCCGACTACGACACCATCGTCGAACGCGCCGAGGCCGCCTTCA
>JAUIJO010000306.1 GCA_030431185.1 Gammaproteobacteria bacterium
GACCTGGCCGCCGCGGTGCGGACGCTGGGCCTGCCGGTGTTCGTGAAGCCGTCCAGCGAAGGCTCCAGCGTGGGCGTGTTCCGCATCCTGTCCGACGACGACCTGCCCGCCGCCGTGGCATTCGCGCGCGGCTACCCCGGCGAACTGCTCGCCGAGCGGATGGTGCAGGGCGGTGAGTACACGGTCGCGATCCTCGGCGACACCGCGTTGCCCTCGATCCGGATCGTGCCGGCGGGCGACTGGTACGACTACCACGCCAAGTACGTCGCCGACGACACCCAATACCTCTGCCCCGGGCTGGAGGGCGACGACGAAGCGGAGATCCGCCGGTTGGCGATCGCGGCGTTCCGTGCGCTTGACTGCAGTGGCTGGGGGCGCGTGGACGTGATGCGCGACCGAGATGGCGGCTTCCAGCTGATCGAGGTCAACACCGCGCCGGGCATGACCAGCCATTCCCTGGTGCCCAAGGCCGCCGCCCAACTTGGCGTGGACTACCCGTCGCTTTGCTGGCGCGTGCTCGAACAGACCCTGTCCCATGCCGAGGGAGGTGGGCGCGGATGAGCGCACTGGCGCGCCTGCTGGGCTGGATCCTCGCGGTGGCACTGGTGGTGCTGCCGGTGGTCGCCGTGCTCAAGGGCTGGGTCGGCCAGGAGCAGTGGCCGCTGACCCGGCTGCGCGCCACCGGGGAATTCGAACGCGTCGACGCCGCGTTGCTGCAACGGACCCTGCTGCCCTACGCGCGGCAAGGTTTCTTCGCGGTGCGGCTGGAGGATGCACAGCAGGCGGTCTCCCGGTTGCCCTGGGTCGAGCGTGCCGAAGTGCGCAAGCGCTGGCCGGACATCCTCGAGGTGCACGTCGTCGAACACCGCCCGTTCGCGCGATGGGGGCAGGAGCGCCTCCTGTCCGAACAGGGCCGCCTGTTTCCCGCCAGTGGCGTGGAAGTGCCGGACAACCTGCCCGAGCTCGACGGTCCCGACACCCGCGTGTCCGACGTGGTCCGCTTCTACAACGACAGCCGCGAGCTGTTCGCGCCGATGGGGGCCACGGTGCGCTCGGTGGCGCTCGACGCGCGCGGCAGCTGGCAGGTCCGTCTGGCCAGCGGCACCGACGTCGTGGTGGGCCGGGACCATGCCCAGGAGCGGCTGCGACGTTTCGTGCGCGTGGCCCCCCAGCTGATGGCGCACCGCGTCGAGCCGCTGGCGCGCGCCGACCTCCGTTACACCAATGGCTTTTCGCTGACGTGGGCATCCGCTGCCGCGCCGAACCCGCAATCGCAAGGACAATCATGAACCGCAAGGGCGACAAGTCGCTGATCGTTGGACTCGACATCGGCACCTCCAAGGTGGTGGCGCTGGTCGGCGAGTATTCGCCGGACAACAACGGATCGGGCAATCCCATCGAGGTGATCGGGATCGGGTCGCACGAGTCGCGTGGCCTGCGCAAGGGCGTGGTCGTCGACATCGAGTCCACCGTGCAGTCGATCCAGCGCGCGGTCGAGGAAGCCGAGCTGATGGCGGGCTGCGAGATCCGCTCCGTCTACGCCTCCATCTCCGGCAGCCACATCCAGTGCCGCAACTCGCAGGGCATCGCCCCGATCCGCGACGGCGAGGTCAGCCACGGCGACCTGGACCGCGTGCTCGAGGCCGCCAAGGCCGTGGCGATTCCGGCGGACCAGAAGATCCTCCATGCGATCCCGCGCGACTACGTGCTGGACGACTCCCAGGAGGGCATCCGCAACCCGGTCGGCATGACCGGCGTGCGCCTGGAAGTCCACGCCCACCTGGTCGTCTGCGCGCAGTCGGCCGCGGCGAACGTGAGCAAGTGCGTGCAGCGCTGCGGGCTGCAGGTCGACGACCTGGTGCTCGGCGTGCTGGCGTCCAGCCAGGCGGTGCTGACCAGCGACGAACGCGAGCTCGGCGTCGTCCTGGTCGACATCGGCGCGGGCACCACCGACATCGCGGTCTTCGTGCATGGCGCGATCGCGCACAGCGCGAGTCTGCCGATCGCCGGCGACAAGGTCACCGAGGACATCGCGCACATGCTGCGCACGCCGACCCCGGAGGCCGAGCAGATCAAGGTGCGCTACGCCTGCGCGCTCGCGCAGATGGCGACCGCCGAGGAATCGATCCAGGTGCCCTCGGTCGGCGACCGCCCGCCGCGCCGCATGCCACGCCATTCGCTGGCCCAGGCCGTCCAGGCGCGCTACGAGGAACTGTTCGAGATGGTCCAGGCGGAACTGCGGCGCAGCGGCTTCGAACAGCACGTCCGCGCCGGCATGGTCCTGACCGGCGGCGCATCGAAGATGGAAGGCGTGGTCGAACTGGCCGAGGAAATGCTGCAGATGCCCGTGCGCGTCGGCATTCCCCAGCACGTCACCGGCCTGGGCGAAGTCGTCGGCAACCCGGTCCATGCCACCGGCGTGGGCCTGCTGCTGATGGGCAGCCAGATCGAACACCCACGCCGACCGGTGATCTCGGCCGGACGCGCGGGCAGCTTCTTCAACAAGTTGAAGAACTGGTATCGGGGGGAGTTTTGATTCTGGTGATTGGTGATTCGTGATTCGTGATTTGTGAAGGGCAACAGCAAGGGAAACAGCAGCAGCAAGAGCAACAGCAGCAGCAAGAGCAACAGCAACAGCAAGAGCAAGAGCGGT
>JAUIJO010000307.1 GCA_030431185.1 Gammaproteobacteria bacterium
GCTGGAGCGCCAGCACGGGACGTTCTCGCGCCTGTACATCAACATGGTGCGTGCCGGCGAGGCCGGCGGCAGCATGCAGGAAACCCTCGCGCGGCTGGCCGACTACCTGGAGCGCAGTCGTGCCCTTCAGGGCCGGGTGATCAATGCGCTGATCTATCCGGCGATCCTGCTGGTGATGGTCGGGTTGAGCCTGCTGTTCCTGCTCGGCTATGTCGTGCCGCAGTTCGCGCAGATGTACGAGAACCTCGACGCGGAACTGCCCCTGTTCACCCAGATCGTGCTCGGCATCGGCCTGTTCGTGCGTGACTGGTGGATCGTCCTGCTGGTGGTGCCGGCCCTGGCGGTCTGGTGGTTCGACCGCAAGCGCCGAGACCCGGTGTTCCGCGAGGCGCTGGACGGCTGGCTGCTGCGTCGACGCTTCGCCGGCCCGCTGGTCGCCAAGGTCGAGACCGCGCGCCTGGCGCGCACACTCGGCACGCTGGTCCGCAACGGGGTGCCGTTGATGGCGGCGCTCGGCATCGGTCGCAACGTGATGAACAACCGCGTCCTCGCCGACGACGTCGAGAAGGCCGCGGCTGAAGTCAAGAACGGTGTGTCGCTGTCGGTCGCGCTGGCCAAGGGCAAGCGTTTCCCGCGGCTTGCCCTGCAGATGATCCAGGTCGGCGAGGAGTCGGGTGCGCTCGACGCCATGCTGGTGAAGACCGCCGAGACCTTCGAACACCAGACTTCGCTGGCCCTGGACCGCATGCTCGCCGCGCTCGTGCCGCTGGTGACCGTGGTCCTGGCCGGCGTGGTCGGCATGGTGGTCCTGGCAGTGCTGACCCCCTTGTACGACCTGACCAATGCCATCGGATGAACAGGCGCGCACGTGCCGCGACAGTATGAACGGTTGTCACGGGATGGCCCCGGGCGGGACGCGGGCGCCTTGCAAGTGCGGTACACATCGGGGCCCGGCCTGTCGCGCCCGTGGCGCCAGACCTCCGCCATCGACGCGTTGATCCACCGTTCCATTTCGAAATCGTTTCCGAACCATCGAGGATGCCCGACATGAGCAACAGACGTTCCATGACCCGTTCCCCGTCCGCGGCCCGCCAGGCCGGCATGAGCCTGATCGAGATCATCATCGTGATCGTCCTGATCGGCGCGGTGCTGACCTTCGTCGGCAGTCGCGTGCTGGGCGGCGCCGATCGCGCCAAGGCCAACCTCGCCAAGTCGCAGGTGACCACCCTGGCGCAGAAGGTCGAATCCTTCCAGATGGATACCGGCCGCCTGCCCGGCAACCTGGACGAGCTGGTCACCGACCCCGGCAATGCCCCCGGCTGGCTGGGCCCGTATGCCAAGGCGCAGGAGCTCAACGACCCCTGGGGCCATCCGGTCGAGTACCGCACGCCCGGCGAAAGCGGCCCCTTCGACCTGGTGATCCTGGGCAAGGACGGCAAGGCCGGCGGCACCAGCGTCGACGGCGACGTGCGCTACGAGTAAGCGCCGCGGACGACCGGATCCACGATGCGCTTCCACCGCCCCTCCAGGCCATGCCCCGCGCCGGCTGTCCAGCGCGGCGTGTCGCTGATCGAGATGCTGCTGGTGGTGGCGCTGTTCGCGATCGCCAGCCTGCTGGCGGCCGCCGTCCTGACGGGCGGGATCAAGGGCATGCAGCTGCGCTCGGCCGCCAAGGAAGTGGCGGCGCAACTGCGCTACACGCGCGCGCAGGCGCTGTCGACGGGCGAGCCGCAGCGTTTCGTGATCGATCCCCAGGCGCACACCTGGCAGGCCCCGAACGGACGCCATGGCGAGATCCCCGACGACGTGTCGATCCACTTCACCGGCGCGCGCCAGGCGCAGCCGGCCGAGGGACTGGGCGCGGTGATGTTCTTCAAGGACGGGGCCGCGACCGGGGGCAGGGTGGCGCTCAGTGTCGACCGCGCGGCCTGGCACATCGACGTCGCCTGGCTGACGGGCGAGGTCCGCATGCGCCGCGCCGAGGCCGTGCCATGAGCCGCGCGCGCATGCGCCGTCCCGCATCGCGGCAGGGTGGCTACACGCTGATCGAGGTCATCGTGGCCTTCGCCCTGCTGGCGCTGGCGCTGGGTCTGTTGCTGGGCACCCTGTCGGGGGCGACCCGGCAAGTGCGCTGGTCCGCCGATGCCGGGCGCGCGGCCCTGCATGCGCAGTCGCTGATCGACCAGATGGGCGTGGGCAGGCCCATCCGTGCCGGGCGCGACGATGGCGAGTTCGAGGATGGCCGCTATCGGTGGACGATGGAGATCACCCCCTGGGAAGACCCCGACATCCCGCCCGATGCGCCGCTGCCGGTCAACAACAACGGCAACCGGCTCTACGAGATCGCGCTGGCGGTGCAGTGGGGCGAAGGCGGCACCGGCGAGAACCTGCACCTGCGCACCCTGCGCCTGGTGCAGGCGGGCCTTGAGGACCCGTTGTGAGCCGGTCTTCGCCCCGACGGGCCGCGGGCTTCACCCTGATCGAAGTGCTGCTGGCCACGGTGCTGCTCGCCGCGGGCCTCGCCCTGGCCTTCGCGACCCTGACCGCGGCCACCCGCACCGTGGACCGCGGCGAGATGATGGCCCAGCGCGGGGAGCGCGAGCGTGCCGTGCTCGGCTTCCTGCGCAAGCGCATCGCCGCCGCGCGCCCGG
>JAUIJO010000053.1 GCA_030431185.1 Gammaproteobacteria bacterium
GGCGAAGCGTCGGCGCAGCAGCCAGCCGTCCAGCGCCTCGCGGAACACCGGGTCGCGGCGCTTGCGGTCGAACCACCAGACCGCCAGGGCCGGCACCACCAGCAGGACGATCCACCAGTCGCGCACGAACAGGCCGATGCCGAGCACGATCTGGGTGAAAAGGGGCAGTTCGGCGTCGAGGTTCTCGTACATCTGCGCGAACTGCGGGACGACATAGCCGAGCAGGAACAGCAGGCTCAGCCCGACCATCACCAGCAGGATCGCCGGATAGATCAGCGCGTTGATCACCCGGCCCTGCAGGGCACGACTGCGCTCCAGGTAGTCGGCCAGCCGCGCGAGGGTTTCCTGCATGCTGCCGCCGGCCTCGCCGGCACGCACCATGTTGATGTACAGGCGCGAGAACGTCCCGTGCTGGCGCTCCAGCGCCGTGGACAGGGAGGTGCCCCCGCGCACGGCGTCGCGCACGTCGGTCAGGGTCCGCCTGGCGCCCTCGTCCTCGGGCAGTTCAAGCAGGATGCTCAGCGCGCGATCGAGCGGCTGTCCCGCCCCCAGCAGCGTGGACAGCTGCTGGGTGAACTGCACCAGGCGCTCGCCGGCGAAGCTGCGCGGCTTGAGCAGGCCCTTCAGCAGCGAGCCGCCCCCACCCTCGCTGGCCGGCCGCGCCTCCACGGGCAGGTGCCCCTGCTCCTGCAGGCGCAAGGCCACTTCATCGCGACTGGCGGCCTCCATCTGGCCTTCCAGCATCTCGCCGCGCGCGTTGAGCGCTTTGTAGGAGAACAGGGGCACGTTATACGGACTCGTCTTATCGGCTCGTCATCCCCACGAAAGCGGGGATCCATGGACGTTTGACGCGGGTGTCATCCCGACGATATCGGACCACAGGTCGCGCCATGACGGGTTCGCCTCATCGATCAGTTCCAGCTTCCAGGCGCGGTTCCACTTCTTGATCCGTTTTTCCCGGAGGATCGCCGACTCCATCGTCGGATGCAGTTCGAACCACACCAGGCGGGTGACGCCATAGCGTTTCGTGAAGCCCTCCGAGGCATGGACGCGGTGCTGCCATACGCGTCCGACCAGGTTGCTCGTGACGCCGGCATACAGCGCACCGTTCCGGCCATTCGCAAGCAGGTATACGCAGGGGTTCCTTTCCATCGCTTCCCTCCTTGAAGCCGCAACGTCCATGGATTCCCGCGTTCGCGGGAATGACGGCGAATGGGCGGCGGTGCCCGACGACTCGGGCAGGCATGCCCATGGCGTGGGCACGCGCGACCCGCATGCTCCGGCGGGGTGCGGCCAGTACTCACGCATCCTCGGTCACCCGCAGCACTTCCTCGATGGTGGTTTCGCCGGCCAGGGCCTTGGAGATGCCGTCCTCGTACATCGTGCGCATGCCCGATTCGCGGGCGATCTGTTCCAGCTCGCCCATGCCGGCATGGCGCATCACGGCGCGACGCAGGGCGTCGTTCATCACCAGGAACTCCATGATCGTGGTGCGCCCCGAGTACCCGGTCGGCGATACCGCCGACGGCCGTGCGCGGTAGAGGTGGATGTCGCCCTCGGGCTGGTAGCGCCGCAGGTCGAACTTCTCGATCTCCTCGACGCTGGCCAGGTATTTCTCGGCATGCCTTTGCTCGAGGCGGCGCACCAGGCGCTGGGCGAGGATGCCGTTGATGGTGGAGGTCAGCAGGTAGTCCTCCACGCCCATGTCGAGGAGGCGGGTGATGCCGCCGGCGGCGTTGTTGGTGTGCAGCGTCGAGAGCACCAGGTGGCCGGTCAGGGCCGACTGGATGGCGATGCGGCAGGTCTCCAGGTCGCGCATCTCGCCGATCATGATCGTATCGGGATCCTGGCGGACGATGCTGCGCAGGGCCTGCGCGAAATCCAGCCCGATCTGGGGCTTGGCCTGGATCTGGTTGATGCCTTCGATCTGGTACTCGACCGGGTCCTCGACGGTGATGATCTTGACGTCGGGCGTGTTGAGCTTGCTCAACGCCGTGTAGAGCGTGGTGGTCTTGCCCGAGCCGGTCGGGCCGGTGACCAGCAGGATGCCGTGCGGCTGTTCGAGCACCTTCTGGAACTGCGGCAGGAAATGGTCGGTGAACCCGAGTTTCTTGAAGTCGAAGACCACCGTCTCGCGGTCGAGCAGGCGCATGACCACGCTCTCGCCGTGGGCGGTCGGCACCGTGCTCACGCGCAGGTCGAGTTCCTTGCCCTGCACGCGCAGCATGATGCGGCCGTCCTGCGGCAGCCGGCGCTCGGCGATGTTGAGCTTGGACATGATCTTGATGCGGCTGATCACGGCGGCGGTGAGGTTCGGCGGCGGGCTCTCGCCCTCCTGCAGCACGCCGTCGACGCGGTAGCGCACCTTCAGCCGGCTCTCGAAGGGCTCGATGTGAATGTCGGAGGCACGCAACTCGACGGCGCGCTGGATCACCAGGTTGACCAGTCGGATCACCGGCGCTTCGGAAGCGAGGTCGCGCAGGTGCTCGACATCGTCCATGTCGCCGCTGCCCTCGCCCTCGGCGGTCTCGATGATGGCGCCCATCGCGCTGCGCCCCTGCCCGTACCAGCGCTCGATCAGCGCGTCGATCTCCGAGCGCAGGCCGACCTTGAGGATCAAGGGCCGCTGCAGCGCGAGGCGCACCGCGTCGACGCAGTAGGCATCGTGCGGATCGGCCATCAGCAGTTCCACCGCGTGCGCGGTGACATTGCGCGGGCAGACGTGGAACTGCTTCATGAACTTGACGCTGAGGGCGACGTCCTCGGGTGGCAGGTCGGGCGCATCCTTGGCTGCCACCAGCGACAGGCCGGTGACGGCGGAGACGGTCTCGGCGTGGTCGCGCTCGGACACCAGCCCGAGCCGGCCGAGCAGGGTCAGCAGGCTGCCGCCGGTCTCTTCCTGCAGGCGGCGCGCACGCGCCAGGTCGGCATCCTTCAGCCGCCCCTTCGCCAGCAGCGCCTCGACGATGCGCTCGTCGATGCTGCTGGCCAACGCGGTGGTGCCCGTCGGGGCCTCGACCGCCTGTCCGGGAATGCCGGTGTCCATACCTTCCTTCCGTTCCTGTTCGCTGGGTGCGTTCACGCTTTTCTCCATGGACCGCGCCGCACACGCGCGCGGCACGCAGGCCCGACCCGGGCACATGCCGCATGCTCGGGCGGGACCTGACTCTATCAGGAGAGAACGGATTATCCGGCCGCCACCGGTCGCAGAGAACCGCGATACGCATCACACATCCGGCGCTTCATCCGCGCGGCCCCATCATCGGTTCATGCGCCCTCGGCGAGAGGTCGACGCAAACTGGCCCGCGCCAGCCCGTCGGGTTGGCGCGAACGGGGAGGCCGCGTCAGCCCACGAACACCCGCGCGTTGCGGAACATGCGCAGCCAGGGCGAATCGGTGCCCCAGTCCCGGGGCGCCCAGCTGAGGTTCGCGCTCAGCAGGGTGCGTTCGGGGTGCGGCATCATGATCGTCACCCGGCCGTCGTCGCTGCTCAGGCCCGTGATGCCGTCCGGCGAGCCGTTCGGGTTCAGCGGGTAGCTGCGGGCGATGTCGCCGTTGCCGTCGACGAAGCGCAGCGCCACCGGGGCGATCGTGGCATCGAGCGGGTCGGCGAAGGCAGCGCGCCCTTCGCCATGCGCCACCACCACCGGCAGCCGCGACCCGGCCATGCCGCGCAACAGCACCGAAGGCGACTCCAGCACTTCCACCTGCGACAGGCGCGCTTCGTACTGTTCGCTGGCGTTGCGCAGGAACTCCGGCCAGTGGGCCGCGCCCGGGATGATCGGCTTGAGCTGGCTGAGCATCTGGCAGCCGTTGCACACGCCCAGGGCGAAACTGTCCTCGCGTTCGAAGAACGCCGCGAACGCGTCGCGCAGGGCCGGGCGCTCCAGCACCGACGTGGCCCAGCCCCGCCCGGCACCGAGCACGTCGCCGTAGCTGAAACCGCCGCAGGCCGCCAGGCCGACGAAGTCCGCCAGGGCGAAGCGACCGCTGATGAGGTCGCTCATGTGGACGTCGAAGGCCTCGAAACCGGCACGATCGAAGGCGCGCGCCATCTCGACCTGGCCGTTGACGCCCTGCTCGCGCAGGATCGCCACGCGCGGACGCGCGCCGCCATTGACGAAGGGCGCCGCCACGTCCTCGGCCGGATCGTAGGCCAGCCTGGGACGCAGGCCCGGCGCTGTGAAGGTCCGCGCCTCCTCGCGTTCCTCGTCGGCGCACTCGGGGTTGTCGCGCAATCGCTGCATGGCGTGCGTGGTCGACCACCAGGCGTCGAACAGTTCCTCCCAGCGCCATTCGGCCAGCGTGTCGCCGTCGCCATGGACGCGCACCACCGGCGCCGTGGTCGGGCGGGCGATGCGCTGCGCGCAATCGATCAGGCCATGTCGGGCCACCAGGTCGGCGAACGCGGCGCGGTCCTCGCTGGCGATCTGCACGACCGCGCCCAGCTCTTCGTTGAACAGGGTGCGGAACGCGTCGTCGCCCCAGCCGTCGAGGTTGATGTCCAGGCCCAGCCGCGAGCAGAACGCCATCTCGCACAGGGTCGCGAAGGCGCCGCCGTCGGAGCGGTCGTGGTAGGCCTGCAGCAGGCCCGCATCGCGCGCTTCGCGGATGAGTTCGAAGAAGTCGCGCAGGCGCCGGGGCTCGTCGAGGTCGGGCACGCCGACGTTGCGGCGGCCGTCCTCGGAAGGCTGGCCCGCGAACGCGGGCAGGCCGTCGCCGACGGGGCCGGCCAGCACGGCATCGGGATGGCACTGCGCCAGCACCGAACCGCCCAGCCGCTGCTTGCCGGCGCCCAGGCCGATCAACCACAGCTCGGACTCGTCTTCGCGGCGCAGCTCCGGCGTGAGCTGCTTGCGCACGTCTAGTACCGGTGCGAATGCACTGACGATCAACGAGACCGGTGAAACGGACTTCTGGTCACCGCGCTCGTCCTGCCATTGCGCCTGCATGGACAGCGAATCCTTGCCCACGGGGATGCTCAGTTCGAGTTCGGGGCACAACTCCATGCCCACCGCGCGCACGGCATCGAACAGGTGCGCGGCTTCGCCGTCGTGGGACGCGGCGGCCATCCAGTTCGCCGACAGCTTGACCCGGTTGAGGGCTTCCACCGGCGCGGCGCACAGGTTGGTGATCGCCTCGCCCACCGCCATGCGCGCCGCCGCGGGGGCGTCGAGCAGGGCCAGCGGGGTGCGCTCACCGATCGACATCGCCTCGCCGACATGGCCGTCGAAGCCCGCCAGGGTGATGGCGCAGTCGGCCAGCGGCAATTGCCAGGGGCCGACCATCTGGTCGCGCGCGGTGAGGCCGCCGACGGTACGGTCGCCGATCGTGACCAGGAAGTTCTTCGAGGCCACCGTGGGATGGGCGAGGACGCGCAGCGCCGCGTCGTGCAGGTCCAGCTCGCTCCAGTCCAGGGACGGCCACGGGGCGTCGGCCGGGCGCGTCGCGTCGCGATGCATCTTCGGCGCCTTGCCGAACAGCACGTCCATCGGCAGGTCGATGGCCCATGGGCGCGAAGCCTGCCCCGGTTCGCCCGACCCGTTCCCGTACACGGTCTCGATCGTCGCGCCGTAACCGACGACCAGGCGTTCTTCGGCGGTCGCGAAACCCACCACGGCGAACGGGCAACGCTCGCGTTCGCACAAGGCCGAGAACTCTTCGATACGGTCGGCCGGCAGTCCCAGGACGTAGCGTTCCTGCGACTCGTTGCACCACAGCTGCATCGGGGTCAGCGACGGATCGTCGCTCGGCACCCGGTCGAGGTCGATCACGCCACCGAGGCCGGAATCGTGGAGCAGCTCGGGGATGGCATTGGACAAGCCACCGGCGCCGACGTCGTGCGCGCTGGAGATGGGATTGGCCTCGCCCAGCGCGACGCAGCGGTCGATGACTTCCTGGCAGCGCCGTTCCATCTCGGGGTTGTCGCGCTGCACGCTGGCGAAGTCCAGGTCCTCGGAGCTGGTGCCGGACGCGACCGAACTCGCGGCACCGCCGCCGAGGCCGATCAACATCGCCGGGCCGCCCAGCACGACCACCGCGTGGCCGGGCTTCAAGCCGTGCTTCTCGACCTGGATGCGGTCGATGGCGCCCAGGCCACCGGCCAGCATGATCGGCTTGTCGTAGGCCCGGGTCAGCGTGATGCCGTCCGGGCGGCCTTCGCCCAGTTCGAAGCTGCGGAAGTAACCGGTCAGGTTGGGCCGGCCGAACTCGTTGTTGAAGGCCGCAGCGCCGATCGGCCCCTCGAGCATGATGTCCAGCGCCGGCGCCATGCGCGGGTTCAGCGCGCGCGGGCGCTCCCACGGCTGCGGCAGGGTCGGGATGCGGAGGTGCGACACGCTGAAGCCACACAGCCCGGCCTTGGGCTTGCCGCCTCGGCCGGTCGCGCCCTCGTCGCGGATCTCGCCGCCGTTGCCGGTGCTGGCGCCCGGGAACGGTGCGATCGCGGTGGGATGGTTGTGGGTCTCGACCTTGATGCAGAAGGCCGACTCGACGTCCGGCTCGGTGACGTAGCCGCCCGTGGCGGGGTCGGGCCGGAACCGCGCACTGGTGTAGCCGGCCACCACCGCCGCGTTGTCGCTGTAGGCCGACAAGGTGTTCTCGGGGGTGTGGGCGTGGGTGTTCTTGATCATCTTGAACAGCGACACCGGGCCGCCGTTGGATGTCATGTCGCGTCCGTCGATGGTCCACGACGCGTTGAATATCTTGTGCCGGCAGTGCTCGGAATTCGCCTGCGCGAACATCATCAGCTCGACGTCCGAGGGCTCCCGGTCGAGTACGCCGTAGCGCTCGCGCAGGTAGGCGATCTCATCGTCGGCCAGGGCCAGGCCCAGGCGCGTGTTGGCCGTTTCCATGGTGGCCAGCGGGATGCGCTCCAGCTCGCCCCGCGTCGGGACGCCGAACAAAGCCTCGCCCGCGTCGCGCGTGTCGAGCAACGACTGCGTCATGGGGTCGTGGAGTACCTTCGCCACCGCCGCACGGGTCGCCGGGTCGCCCGGCCATCCGGCGAGGTCGTGGCGCAGGCCGCGCTCGACGCGATGCACCGGCAGCTCGGCGCCGTGCAGCAGTTCGGTGGCCTTGCTCGACCAGGGCGACAGGGTGCCCAGGCGCGGGGTCACGTAGCGGGCCACGGCGCCCTCGGCCAGCGGCGCGGCATCGCGCCCGGCCTGCAGGATCCGGCAGAGCGTGTCGATGTCCGGCTTGGCGTCCGCTTCGGGCTGGACCCAGTAGACCGGCCAGGCGCCCAGCAGGCGGAGCTGGGGATGGATGGCCTGGAGGCGGGCTTGGAGGCGTTCGCGGCGGAACGAGGACAGGGCCTGGGGGCCCTCGAGGACGATCATGTCCGGGGAACCGTGCTGCGTCGGGGCGCAGATTGTACCCAAGGCCCCGCCTCCGCGCCGAGAGGGGCTGAACGGCCGCCCCGGCCCCGCCCCCGCGATGCGAAGGCGGCGAGGCGCCGTGGGCGGGCGTCAGGCGCCGCCGGCAGGTGCCGCCGGGGCGTCCGCGCGTTCCGCGGCCAGCTTGTCCAGGGTCTGTCGAAGGGCGGCGGGCGGTACGTAGCCGCCCACCTGCACGCCGTCCTCGGTGAGGATCATCGGGGTGCCGGTGAGCCCGGCGCGCTGGCCGACGTTGTACTGCATGTTCACGGTGTTCTTGCAGTCCCGGCTGGGCAGCGGCTTGTCGTCCTTGGCGTCGGTCAGCGCCTGCTTGCGATCGCTGGCGCACCAGACCGACACCATCTTCTTGTAGTCCTCGCTGCCCAGGCCCATGCGCGGGAACGCGAGGTACTCGATGGCGATGCCCTGCTCGTTGTACTGGGCGATCTCGCTGTGCAGCTTGCGGCAGTAGCCGCATTCCACGTCGGTGAACACCGTCACCGTGTACTTCGGGTCCTTCGGCGCGAACACGATGCGCTCGCTGGCCGGTATCGTCTTCAGGAGGTCGCGGCGCAGGTGGGCGAAGGTTTCCTCGCTCAGGTTGGCCTGGCGGGTGGTGTCGTAGAGCGCACCCCCCTGGCCCGGCAGGAACATGTAACGCCCGTCGTCGCTGACGTACACGATCTGGCCGCTGACGATCACCTCACGGAACCCCGGCATCGGCGCGGCACCGACGTGTTCGGGCTTCAGGTTCTCGCCAAGGGTGCGCACCGCGGCGATCGCGCGCGCTTCCGGCGTGCCCGCGTCGGGTTCGGGCGCGGCGGGCACGGTGTTGGCGACCATCGGCACCTTGCCGTTTCCGGCGGTGGCGGAATCCGCATCGGGGGCCTGCGCGCAGGCGGAGAGGCTGATGGCGCCGAGCACGGCGAGAAGGGTGCGCTTCATCTGGATGACGTCCTGACTGGCTGTGGGGGCCCCTCAAGCAGCGAGGGCAATGCCGTGATTGTGGCACGACGCGTCACGCCCGGCCGTGCGCGGCGTTCAGGTTGCCGAACCGCTCCCGCAGGGCTTTTGCGGCCGGGCAGGCAGGTGGCGCGGCACCTTCCCCATCAACAGCTCGACCAGGGCAGGCGCCATGAAGTCGAAGCGGTCCGGGATGTCGAGGCAGACCACGCGTGCCCGCCCCGGCCAGGGCCGGAACCGCGTGGAGAGACGGCTCCGGTGCCGGCGCTCCATCACCAGGACGAGGTCGGCCCAGGCCAGCAGGGCCGGCGTCACCGGCGTGTCGGCATCCGCACCGATCCCCGCCGACGCGGTCTCCACGCCCGGCCAGTCGGCGAACACCTGCTCCGCGGTCGGACTGCGCAGCCGGTTCTTGCCGCAGACGAACAGGACCTTGAACGGCACGTCAGTCGCCCGGCCGGCGGCCGCGGGGCGCATCGCGGAGCAGGCGGGTGCCGCTGGCGCGGTCGTGCCAGGTCAAGCGGTCGCGATCGAACCACGCCCACCAGAATCCCATGCCACCCGCGAGCAGCGACAGGCTGCCGACCACGTAACGTCGCCACAGCGCGCGCCGGTCAGGTGCATCGCCCCCGGCCGAGACCAGGCGCAGCCGCCAGGGACGCATGCCCAGGGTCTGCCCGCCGCGGCGCCAGCTGGCCACCGCGTAGAGTCCCGCCAAGGCCCAGCACACGCACCACAGGAGCCATTGCAGCGGGCTGAAGGGCGCGATGTTCTCGCGGGCACCGTGCCCCGACAGGTAGTAGCCCACCGTGAACATGGTCGAGGCCAGCATCCACAGCGCCAGCACCGGCCAGAAATCGTAGAACAGGGCCAGCAGGCGCCAGCCGATCAGCGGGCGCGGCGGCGTGACGCCGGGATCTTCGGGCGGGCGGACGGATGCCATCGCGAAATCATAATCGCTAAGCTGTCCGCATGACGCCCGACGCGCCCGACCACGATCCGTCCGCACGCGCCGCGCGACGGGCACGGTCGCCGGCCGAGCGCCGCGCCGCGATGATGGCGCTGCCTCCGCTGCCGGATGCGGACGCCCTGCGGATCGACGCGTTCATCGATGCCATCTGGGCGGAGAGCGGCCTGGCGCGCCCCACCCTCGACAGCTACCGCCGCGACCTGGCCGGCTTCGCCCGCTGGCGCGGCGGCCGCGGCGGAGGGCTGGCCGGCGCCGATCGCGCCGCCCTGTTCGACTATCTCGCCTGGCGTGGGCGCGAGGGCTATTCGCCGCGCAGCAACGCGCGCCTGCTGTCGGCCTGGCGCGCCTTCTTCGGCTGGAGCCTTCGCCGGGGCGACCGGCACGACGACCCGACCGCCCTGCTCGAGCCCCCGCGCCTGCCCCGCTCGCTGCCCAAGGCGATCACCGAGAGCCAGGTCGAGGCCCTGCTCGGGGCGCCCGATACCGCCACGCACCTGGGCCTGCGCGACCGGGCCATGCTGGAGCTGATGTATGCCTGCGGCCTGCGCGTGAGCGAGCTGGTGAACCTGCCCGCGACCGGGGTCAATCTCCGCCAGGGCGTGCTCCGGGTGAACGGCAAGGGCGGCAAGGAGCGCCTCGTGCCGCTGGGCGAGGAGGCACGGCATTGGCTCGAGCGCTACCTGGCCAGCGCCCGCCCCGCGCTCGCGGGACGCCATGCCTCGCCGGCCCTCTTCGTGGGTCACGGCGGCGAACCCCCTTCGCGCCAACAGTTCTGGCACCTGGTCAAGCGCTTCGCGGCGGCCGCGGGCATCGACCCGGCCCGGATCAGCCCGCACGGCTTGCGGCACAGCTTCGCGACCCACCTGCTCAACCATGGCGCCGACCTGCGCTCGCTGCAGATGCTGCTGGGCCACAGTTCGCTTTCGACGACGCAGATCTACACCCTGGTCGCACGCGAACAGCTCAAGCAGCTCCACGCCCGGCACCATCCCCGGGGGTGAGGCGGATCGGCGGCGTGCCCGTCCACGCGTCCCGGCAGGCGCTGCGATGCGCTTCGCTTGCCGCACCCCGAGGGGCGCGCCTCTTCCGCCGGGATGTCCGGTTGACGCCGTCCCGGCTCCGCGATGTGGCGTGCACGAATCCGCCGCCCGCGCATGTGACGGAGAGGCACGCGACGATGGGTTTCGCCCTCGGCTCTACCCATCCTACGAGGGGGTGGAGGGAGAACCGTAGGATGGGTAGCGCGAAGCAAAACCCATGCTGCGTCGTACGTACGCTTTCGTGACGGCGGGTTTCGCCTTCGGCTCTACCCACCCTACGAGGCCGGGCGGGAGGCAGAACCGTAGGATGGGTAGCGCGAAGCAAAACCCATCATCCGTCGTGCGTAAGGTTTCGTGACGGCGGGTTTCGCCTGTGGCTCGACCCACCCTACGAGGCCGGGCGGGAGGCAGAACCGTAGGATGGGTAGCGCGAAGCAAAACCCATCATGAGTCGTGCGTACGGTTTCGTGACGGCGGGTTTCGCCTTTGGCTCTACCCACCCTACGGGGCCGGGCGGGAGGCAGAACCGTAGGATGGGTAGCGCGAAGCAAAACCCATCGCGCGTTGCGCTCACCTCACCCCCGGCCCAGCGCAGCGCGCTGGGCGTTCGGCATCACCGCGCGGCAGTGCCGCGCAAGCGGTGCCAATCGGCTTCGCCTCTTGGGCCATTGCGGGCTCGCGCTGCGCGCTCACCTCGCCGGCCCGGCCCAAACGCCAGCGTTTGGGCGTTCATGGTCGCGCGAACCGGTGGTTCGCGAGCCGCGCCCCCTCACCCCCGGCCCAGCGCAGCGCGCTGGGCGTTCGGCATCACCGCGCGGCAGTGCCGCGCAAGCGGTGATGCCTCACCCCGATCTTCGGCGGAAGAGGAAGGCGGAGACGGCCACCATCACCAGCGTGGGCAGCAGGTAGGCGATGCGGAAGTCGAACTTGAGCACCTTGGCCAGCTGCACGAACTGCGACTGCAGCAGGTAGAAGCCCAGCGCGAACAGGATGCCGACGAACAGGCGCTTGCCGGTGCCGCCGCTGCGCAGCAGGCCGAACGCGAACGGAATCGCCGCCAGGCACAGCACGATCACGTTGAGCGGATAGAACCAGCGCCCCCAGTAATGTTCCTCGAACTCGCTGGCGTCCAGGTTGTTGCGCTTGCGGTACTCGATGGCTTGGCGCAGGGTGCCCGCACTCAGGTAGCGCGGCCGGTCGGTCCCGGCGGTCAACGCGGTCGCATCGAGCCTCGACTCCCATTTTTCCTCGTCCACGTGGGTCTCGTTGACCGATCGCTCGTCGAAATACGTGCGCGTGACGTCGCGCAGCAGCCAGCCGCCGGGGCGGTGTTCGGCCACCTTGGCCAGCGCCATGGACTCCAGGCGGCCATCGTCGGCGAACTCGTAGAGGTGCACGTCGTGCAGCTCGATCCAGCGGTCGCCGCCATCGTCGCGCTCTTGTCCGGCCGCCGCGTTGAGGATGGTGTCGCCCTCGCGGGCCCATACCCCTGAATACTGCGCCACGATCATGTCGTCGGACTTGGAGGAGGCCTTGAGCGCGTCGGCGCGCCGCTGGCCCGCCGGCCCGGCCGTCTCGCCGCTGATCGACATCAGCAGCGTCAACAGCGCCACGGCGATGGCGACCGTGATGCCGATGCGCCGGCGCGACAGCCCCACGGCTCGCAACGCGGTGAGTTCCGAGGTCGCCGCCAGCTGCCCCAGCGCCATCAGCGAACCGATCACCGCGGCGTAGGGAAACAGGTAATTGGCCCGGCGCGGGATGGTCAGTCCGGTGTAGGCCAGCGCCTGCATGAAGCCGTAGCGCCCTTTCCCGACATCGCTGAACTCGCTGACCAGCGCAAGCATCACGTCCAGGCCCAGCAACACGCCCCAGGTGAGCAATACCGCGCCCAGCACGGCGCGGGCGACGAACAGGTCGTGGATCCGGACGGCGGGCAGCCTCATGCCAGCACCTTCGGCCGGCGCATGCTGCCGTCGCGCAGGTACAGCCAGGCGCCGAAGGCGAGCAGCGGCAGCACCAGCCACCACAGGCCCAGCGGCATCGGGATCTTGCCGGCGGCCAGCCAACCGGTTCCGACCAGCATCAGCATCACGCCGACCAGATAGCCCAGGAAGCCGAGCAACATGCTGCCGTAGCGGGGCTGGCGCGGCATGCTTCGCGCCAGGGGAATCGCCATCAGCGCGAAGGCCAGCGCCAGGAGCGGCGGCGCCAGGCGGCGGTGCAACTGGGCACCGGCCTGCGGCCGCTCGTCGCCGAGCAGGGTCATCGTGGGCTGGGCCTCGGGCTCGTCCAGCGCGTACTTCGCCTTGCCCGCGGGCATCCGGACTTCGTTGCTGGCGTAGCGCATCAGTCGATAGTCCTTGCCCCCCGCGGCGGGCCCCTCGACCTCGAAGCCGTTGTTGAGGACCAGGTAACGGAGCCCGTCCTCCCCGGTCTTGAGCTCGCCCTGGTTGGAAGTGACCACGTTGATGCGGTCGTCGCGCTTGCGGTAGACGAAGACCCGGTCGAACTGGCGCCCCTCGCCGTCCATCTCGCCGACGAAGGCCACGCCGCTGCCACCGGGCAGCTCGGTGAAGCGCCCGGGCTCCAGGCCCGCGACGATCAGGTTGCGGTTGGCCTCGTTGATCATCTCCCGCGAAACGCGTTCGGCCCACGGGCCCAGCCACAATGAACAGGCCGCCACCACCGCCACCACCGGCAGCACCACCCACATCAGGGGGCGCAACACGCGCCGGGGGCCCACGCCGATCGAGGCGATCACCGGCATCTCCGCGTCGCGGTACAGGCGGCCCATCGCCAGCATCAGCCCCAGCATGAGGGCCAGCGGCAGGATCACCGGGAGCCAGTTCAGCAGGACCAGCCCCAGCTGGCTCAGCAGCAGGCCCGCCGGGAGCCGCCCGCGGGCGATGTCGCCCAGCACGTCGGTCAGCGCCCCGCCCACGCAGACGACCAGCAGGATCACCAGGGTGGCGAAAACCGCCTGGACGAATTCGCTCAGCAGATAACGGTCAAGCTTCGGCATCGGGCAGGCTTGCTTTAGACTCGGGGGTTCTTTCGTCAACGACGGCCGGGCACGGCAGGTGCCGCGCCGGTATTGGCAGCAGGCCCCGCAGGGCCTCCGGTCCGCCGATTGTACGGAAACAATTCATTCTTACCCCGGGAATCTGTTTCATGGCCCTAGAATTCGACCTGAACCGCGACGCCCCCGCCGCCGCCAAAGCCGACTGCATCGTCGTCGGCATCTTCGCCGACAACAGCCTGAGCCCCGCCGCGCAGGCCCTCGACACCGCCAGCAAGGGCCGCCTGAAGGCCCTGGCCGAGCGTGGCGACGTCAGCGGCAAGACCGGCAGGACCGCGCTGCTGCACGACCTCGACGGCGTCGCCGCGCCCCGCGTGCTGGTGGTGGGCCTGGGCGAAGCCGCCAAGTTCGGCGTCCCCCAGTACCTCAAGGCCGTGGCCGACGCGACCCGTGCGCTCAAGTCCGGACCGGTCGAGCACGCCGTGTTCACCCTGTCCGAAGTCCCGGTCGCCGGCCGCGACGCGGCCTGGGCCATCCGCCAGGCCGTCATCGCCGCCGACCATGCCGCCTACCGCTACACCGCGACGCTGGGCGCCAAGAACAAGGCCCGCGAGCACAAGGGCCTCAAGCGCCTGTCCGTCAGCGGCGCCGACGAGGCCGCGCTGGCCCTGGGCAAGGGCACGGCCGCCGGCGTGCAGTTCGCCCGCGAACTGGGCAACCTGCCGCCGAACATCTGCAACCCGGGCTACCTGGCCGAGCAGGGCCGCAAGTTCGCCGACCGCTTCGACAACACCGAGTGCGAGGTGCTGGAAGTCGCCGACATGGAGAAGCTGGGCATGGGCTCGCTGCTCGCGGTCGGCCGCGGCTCGGCCAACCCGCCGCGCCTGGTGGTGCTCAAGTACAGCAATGGCGGCGACAGCAAGCCCTACGTGCTGGTCGGCAAGGGCATCACCTTCGACACCGGCGGCATCAACCTCAAGACCCAGGGCGGCATCGAGGAGATGAAGTTCGACATGTGCGGCGCCGCGACG
>JAUIJO010000054.1 GCA_030431185.1 Gammaproteobacteria bacterium
TCGCCTGCGCCGCCTACGCCGGCGTGCCCCTCACCCATCGCGAGCATGCCCAGTCGGTGCGGTTCGTCACCGCGCTCGGCCGCGACGGTACCGATCCCGTGGACTGGCCGGCACTGGCCCAGGAGCGGCAGACCCTCGCCTTCTACATGGGGGTCTCGGGCCTGTCCCACCTGCGCGACAAGCTGCTCGCGCATGGCCGCGCCGCGGGCACGCCCTTCGCCCTGGTCGAGAACGGGACCCGCGCCAACCAGCGCGTGGTCACCGGCACCCTCGCCGACCTGCCCGAGGCCGCGGCACGCCATGCCGTGCAGGCGCCCGCCCTGTTGATCCTGGGTGAAGTCGCGGCATCGGCGTCCGCACTACACTGGTTCGGGCCCGAGCCCTTGCGACTCGAGAGTCCCGCCAGGCGGGATCCCACGATGGCCGAGGCCGCGTGATCCAGCCGTAATACCGACCACGCGGCCGAAACGGCCGCTCGCCCGACACGATCCCACCCGGAGCATCCCATGGCCCTGTACGACAGCATCCTGGACACCATCGGCGGCACGCCGATCGTCAAACTGCACCGCATCGCGCCCAGCCACGTGACGCTTTACGCGAAGGTGGAATCCTTCAATCCGGGCGGCTCGGTCAAGGATCGCCTGGCCCTGGCGATCATCCTCGATGCCGAGCAGAAGGGCCTGCTGAAGCCCGGGCAGACCGTGGTCGAGGCCACCAGCGGCAACACCGGCATCGCCCTGGCGATGGTCTGCGCGGCCCGGGGCTACCCCTTCGTGGCGGTGATGACCGAGACCTTCTCGATCGAGCGGCGCAAGCTGATGCGCGCCTACGGCGCCAAGGTGATCCTGACCCCCGCCGCCGAGCGCGGGACCGGCATGGTGCGCAAGGCCGCCGAGCTGGCCCGCGAGCACGGCTGGTTCCTTGCCAGCCAGTTCGAGAACCCGGCCAACCCGGCCTACCACCGCAACACCACCGGGCCGGAGATCCTGCGTGATTTCGCGGGCAAGCGGCTGGACTACTTCGTCAGCGGCTGGGGGACCGGCGGCACCATCACCGGGGCCGGCGAAGTACTCAAGACCGCGCGCCCCGACCTGAAGGTGATCGCCAGCGAGCCCGCAGGCGCGGCCCTGCTGTCGGGCAAGGAGTGGCAGCCGCACAAGATCCAGGGCTGGACCCCGGACTTCCTGCCCGAGGTGCTCAGCCGCAGCATCGCCGACGAGATCCTGCCGATCGACGACGTCCTGGCCCGCGACACCTCGCGCCGGCTGGCGGCGGAGGAAGGCGTGTTCGTCGGCATCTCCGCCGGCGCGACCGTCGCCGCGGCGCTGCAGGTCGCCGAACGCGCCGCGGAGGGCGCGGTGCTGTTGGCGATGCTGCCCGACACGGGCGAGCGCTACCTGTCGACCTTCCTGTTCGAAGGCGTCGCGGAAGGCTCGGACGACGAATGGCTGGCCTCGCTCTAGGCCACCCGGCCCCGCGCCACGTGGGTTGACCGGGCGCCCGGGACCGCCGCGCGCGAAGCGCCGCGCCCCGGGCGTTATCCTGTGGGCCGTCGAAGACCGCCCCGCCGCGCATGCCCACGTCCAATCCCGCCACCGAATCACGATCGCGAGACGCCGCGCGCCTGGACTGGGCGCGCGCGGCCAGCGGCGTGCCTGCGCTCGGACTCGAGCGCGCCTCGTACGACGCGGGCCACCGCAGCTACTGGAGGAGCATCGGGACGACGCCGAGCCTGGTCGTCATGGACGCGCCCCCGGGGCTGGAGGACGTGCGCCCGTGGCTGGCGATGCATCGCCTCCTGTCCGACGGCGGCGTGCGCGTGCCGCGCGTGCTGGCCCGGGACAGCGAGGCGGGTTTCCTCCTGCTGGAGGATCTCGGTGGACCGACCCTGGCGCAGTTGATCGACGACGCCTCCGCCGACGTCCATTTCGACGCCGCCATCGCACAACTGGTCCGCCTTCAGCGCATCGCCCCGCCGACGGACATGCCGGGGTTCGGCGAAGCCCTGCTGCAGCGAGATGCCGGCCTGTTCGACACCTGGTTCCTGGGCGAGCACCTCGGCCTCGCGCTCGACTGCGCGGATGCCGAACGCCTGGAGCAGGTGCAGCGACGGCTGATGGACAATGCGCTCGCACAGCCCCGGGTGCTCACCCATCGCGATTACATGCTGCGCAACCTGATGCCGGCCGACGACGGTCCCGCGGTGCTGGACTTCCAGGACTGCGTGGTCGGTCCGATCGCCTACGACCCGGTCAGCCTGTTCAAGGATGCCTTCCTCAGCTGGCCCCTGGAGCGGGTGGACGACTGGCTGGCGCGCTACCACGCGCGCGCGCTCGAGGCCGGACTGCCGGTGCCGTCGCTGGAACGCTTCATGCGTGACGCCGACTGGCTCGGCGTGCAACGGCACCTGAAGATCCTCGGCATCTTCGCCCGCTTGCACCATCGCGACGGCAAGCCGAAATACCTGGCCGATGCGCCGCGTTTCCTGGCCTATCTCGACGAAGTGCTGCCCCGCCATCCGCGGCTCCGCCCCCTGCAGGACCTGCTCGAGCGCACCGTGCGACCGGCCTTCGAACGCCGCCTGTCGGCGACATCCCCGGGATGAGGGCGATGGCGCGCCCCGCCCTCGCGAATCCCGACCGCCCGTCCGCGACACCCCGCTGGAGTTGCCGTTGAAAGCCCTGATATTCGCCGCCGGCCTGGGCGAGCGCATGCGTCCCCTGACCACGCACACGCCCAAGCCCCTGCTGGAGGCCGGGGGCAAGCCCCTGATCGAATGGCATCTCGAGAAGCTGGCCGCCGCCGGCGTGCACGAGGTGGTCGTCAACACGAGCTGGCTGGCCGGGCAGTTCCCGGCGGTGCTGGGCGACGGCCGCCGCTGGGGCCTGCGCCTGCACTGCCTCTACGAAGGCGACACGCCGCTGGAGACCGGCGGCGGGATGCTCAATGCACTGCCCTTGCTGGGCGATGCGCCGTTCCTGCTGGTGAACGGCGACGTCTGGACCGACCACGATTTCCGGACGCTCCCCCGCGAGCCCCGCGGACTCGCGCACCTGGTCCTGGTGGACCGGCCACCCCAGGCCGCCCGCGGCGACTTCGCGCTGGATGCCGATGGCCTTGTCCGCGAGACCGGCCGACCGCTGCTCACCTACGCCGGCCTTGGCATCTTCCGACCCCGGTTGCTCGATGACTGGGCCACGATCATCGGCGCGCACGACCGGCCGGGCGGCAAGCCCCGCTTCCGCCTCCCGCCCCTGCTCACCGCGCGGATGGCGGAGGGCCTGATCAGCGGCGAACACCACCGTGGCCGCTGGACCGACGTCGGGACGCCGCAGCGACTGGCCGAGCTGGATGCTTGGCTCGCGCGAGGTCCTGCCTGACGGACGCGTCCGACACACCGGCATCGCGCGCTTCGTGCGACCGTTGGGCTCCCCCGCGCGTACCCACGTCAATGGACCAGCCCGTCACTCGACTCGTGGACGAACCCGAACTGCTCCGGAAAGCGCGCTGGGGGGACCGCAAGGCCTTCGCCGAACTCTATGCGCGGCATGCCGGACCGGCGCACGCGCTGGCCCTGCGACTGACCGGCGACCCGGCCGCGGCGGAAGACCTCACCCATGACGCGTTCATGAAGATGCTCCGTTTCATCGGCGGCCTGCGCAGCGACCGCCCCGTGCGTCCCTGGCTCAAGAAAGTGATCGCCAATGCCGCCATCGATCGCCTGCGCCGCGAACATGGCCAGCTCTATGCGGACGCGGACATCACGCAGGTCGCCGACAGGACCCTCGACGCCGCGGCCCAGCGGACCGAGGTGACCGCATTGCTGCAACGGCTGGACCCGCTGGCCCGTACCCTCGTATGGCTGCACGAGGTCGAAGGCTGGTCGCACACCGAACTCGCCGAACGCTTCGAACGCACGCCCAGCTGGTCGAAGTCACAGATATCCCGTGCCCTCGCCCGCCTGCGCACCGAGCTGGACGCGCCACCCGACACGACCCATACGATCGACGCCCATGCACGCACACGAGCCTGACCCCCAACGCCTGCGCCGACACCTGCAGGCCCTGCCCGATCCGGTTCCCCCCGCCACGCTGGAGGCGCGCCTGCTCGCGGCGCAGGGACGGCGCAGCCGCCTGCTTCGCACGGGCGCGACGGTCGTTGCCCTCTGCATGGTGGTGCTGGTCGCGATGCCCGATCCGGGCCGTTTACCGGGTCCGGATGCGCCCGCAAGGCAGCAGGCCGCCCGCGAGACCACCCGGTTGAAGCTCCAGGCCATCGACCGTGCCCTGCAGACGGCCTACGCGCGCGGCGCAAGCGATGACGAGCTCGCACCCCTCTGGGAAGCGCGCACCCAGCTGATGCGCAGCGCGGCCCCCACGGCCGACGCGGCACGGGGGAGCCGGTCATGACCGCCAGTGCGCCACCTGCCTGGCGGATCGTGGCGATCCTCGGCCTGGTCGTGACCGTCCTGTCCGCGCCGATCGCCCAGGCGCGGGACGCGTCCCCTTCCGTCGGCGTACCCGTGGGCCTGCTGGCGGCCCAGTCGAGTTCGCTCGACGCCGTGGTCGACGTCCGCCGGCCGGACGTGGAAGGCATCGCCGTGCTCGCCATCACCCCGGGGGGCACGGCCGACCGCATGGGCATGCAGGTCGGCGACCGGGTCCTGTCCGTCAACGGGCGCTCCCTGACCGATACCCTGCAGCCTTCCGCCGTGCTTGAAGCGGCGCTGGCCAACGGCGGGCCGATCCAGGCCAGCGTGTCGCGCGACGGCCGCGTCCTGCAGTTGTCCGCCGACGCGGTCGCGAACGCCGCGCCAGCCCCGGAACCCGTGGGCTGCGGTTACGTCAGCAACCGGGGCACGCTGCCCCACGTCACCGAACGCCTGTACCCGGTGAAGATCGTCAGCATCGACGGCGGCGGCCTGCCGATCGACGCGAACCGGCATCGGCTTCCGGCGGGCATGCACGTGGTCACGGTCAGCGAACGCATCGAAAGCATCCGCTTCGATCCACTGGAGCAGCGGGCCCGCCAGCAGTTGCTCGGTCGCGAAGGCGCGCGCGCCGCCAAGACCCTCGTCGTCGACGTGCAGCCCGGCGTGCGCTACCAGTTGGGCGCGCGCTTCCTCGACGAAGGGCTCGACGGCAACCGGATCCGTCGCAATGCGTATTGGGAACCGGTGGTGTGGCGGGAAGTCGAGGACGCCTGCCGCTGATCCCGTCCCGCCCGGCTCACTCCCCGGGTCGTGCGGCTGCGGCACCCAGCTGCTCGCGCAGGAACGGCACGGTCACGCGGCGCTGGGCCGCCAACGAGGCACGGTCCAGCGTATCGAGCAGGGCGGTCAGGCCGCCGAGGTCGCGCCCGGTGCGGCGCAGCAGCCAGTCCAGGGCGGCGTCCTCCATCACCAGTCCCCGCCGCTGCGCGCGCTGCGCGAGCACCTCGCGACGACCCGCGTCATCAAGCGGCGACAAGCCCACGCGGATGCACTGCGACAAGCGAGAGCGCAGGTCCGGCAGGACCAGGGGCAGACCGGCGGGATTGTCCCGCGCCGCGTAGAGCAGGCAGGCACCCGCCGCACGGGCACGGTTGTGGGCGTCGAAGAGCGCGATCTCGTCCTCGCGATGACCCGTGATCGCCTCCAGCCCGTCCAATGCCACCAGGTCGTTCCCTTCCAGCGCCAGCAGGGCCTCACCCAGGCGCCCCGCGGCCGCGGCCAGCGGCAGGTAGGCGACGCGGCGGCCGGCGGATTCCGCCGCCGCGCAGGTGGCCAGCAGGAGGTGGGTCTTGCCGACCCCGGCGGGTCCCACCAGGTACCGCCATTCCCCGGCGCCGCCATCGGCCAGTGCCTGCAATTGCGCCAGCGTCCCGTCCGGGGCGCCGATGTAGGTCTCGAATCGCTGGTCCGGCGGGTATCGCAGCGCCAGTGGCAGCTGCGGCACGCTCACCTGGGGTCCGGCTCCGCGGGCGCCACCACCTCGACGGGCGCGCCGTCCGCGTCGACGACATGGGCATGGTCCCCGGCGTAGAGGCGGCTGTGCGTATACCGCTCCTGGGCGAACCGCAGCATCACGTTCGCCACCGCCGCCACCGGCAGCGCGATCAGCATGCCGAGGAAGCCGAACAGCTGGCCGCCGGCCATGATGGCGAAGATCACCGCGGCCGGATGCAGGCCGATCCGGTCGCCGACGATGCGCGGGGTCAGCACGTAGCCTTCGAGCATCTGCCCGACCACGAACACGCCCCCCACCATCAGCACCAGGGTCAGGTCGCCGCCGGGCTGGATGAAGGCCGCGATCAGTCCCAGCACCACGCCGGTCGCCGTGCCCAGGTAGGGCACGAAGCTGATGAGGCCGGCGACGATGCCGATCAGCAGGCCCACCTTCAGCCCCACCACCGACAGGCCGATCGCATAGATCGCGCCGAGGGCGAGCATCACCAGGATCTGGCCGCGCAGGAATGCCGACAGCACGTCGTTGGATTCGATCGCCAGGCGCCGGACCGTGGGCACGTGGTCGCGCGGCACCAGCAGGCCGACGCGCTCGACCAGCTTGTCCCAGTCGCGCAGGAAGTAGAACGTCAGGATGGGCAACAGCACCGCGTTGGCCACCATCGTGACCAGGGCGAAGCCCGAGCGCGACACGTAGCCGAAGAAGGTCGCGGCCACGCCGCCGGCCTGTTGCCAATGCTCGCGGGCGAGCTCGATCAGGCGCTGCGGGTCGAGCCATCCGCGCAGTTCCAGCCCGGTGCGCTGCTCGACCCAGGGCAGGCCGGTGCCCAGCAGCCAGTCGCGGAGCTTGGGCATCATGTCGGCGACGGTGACCACCTGGCGCTCGATCATCGGCACGAGGATCACCAGGGCGAGGATGATCAGCAGGACCATCAGGGTGAACACCAGCACCACGGCCATGTTGCGCGAACGCCCGGAGCGCTCCAGGCGATCGACCAGCGGATCGCCCAGCCAGCCCAGCAACGCCGCCAGCACGAAGGGCGTGAGGATCGGCGCGAGTGCCCAGACCAGCCAAAGCGCGGCCAGCGCGACCGCGCCCCATTGCAGGCGCTTGAGGAAACGCGCGATGTCGTCCATGGCGTCGGCGTGCTGCATCATCGCACCCGGTACACGCTGGGGGCCGGCGCCGGCAGTTCACCCTCGATGTCGTCGTCGGGCAGCACCGGGCCGGGCTCGGGCAGCGGCTCGGGCATGCCCGCCACCGGCACCGCGCCCTCCATGGGCACCAGCACGTCGTCGCCCTCGGCCATGCGCTTGAGGCCGGCCAGGCCCGTCAGCAGCTCCAGTTCCAGCACCACGCCATCGGCGTTGGCCGTGAGCGGCTTGATCCCGCGCACCACCGCCAGCCCCTGCAGGTAGCCCGACAGGCGGATGTAGTCGTCGGCGCTGTCCAGGCCCTGGAAGGTCACGGCATAGGTGCCCGCCGGGCCGACCGCGCTGCGCTTGGCATAGCGTTTGGTAAGGGCGTCCGCGGCGCCGTCGGCACCGGTGGCCATGACCGAGCGCGCATCGGCGCCGCTCTCCGACCAGCGCGCCAGGACGCGGCCGCGGTCGACGAAGATCCAGTCCGCGGTCCAGCCGCCGCCGTCGCGGTACAGCTTGCCCACCAGCTGCATCGGCGGGTTGTAGCGCTGCGAGGCACGGGCCACGGCAGCCGTGTCGCCGCGCCAGATCGCGCCGACGGCGGCCTGCTCGGCGGCGCTGCCGGAAGGCAGGCCCAGGCGGTAGCCGCGCTGGATCGCGCGATCGAGCACCGATCGGGCCACGGCCGACTTGGACAATCCGACCAGGCGCGGACCGCTGCCGTCATCGATGGCCAGCCACAACACCGGCTTCGGACGCGGCTGCGGCCACACCGGGATGCCCAGGGTGGCGGCGAGCGCATCCACCGCGCTGTCCTGGAACTGCACGACCAGCATGGTGCGGTAGGTGGGCGACCCGCTCGACGTGACGGTTTCGTCCTGGCGGTAGTCATAGTGGCTGACGTACTCCCCGGCGCGCCGCAGCTCGCGGCCCACGCCCGGCTGCGATGCCGCCTGCCGATCCCCGGACAGCTTGCCCAGCACCTGCGCCAGTCCGCGCGCGAACGCCGCTTCGCGCTCGGCTTCGCCCTGGCCGCGCACCGCCACCTCGGCCGTGTAGACGTCCCCGGCGAAGGCACGGTCGCCCTCGACGCGCTGGGCCTGCGCCACGGGCGCCAGGATCGCCAGCAGGGTCGCCGCGGTCAGGGACAGGAAGGCCGTACGGATTGCGCCACTCATGCAGGATTCGCCGCCTGGTTTGCTTCGGAAACCCTGAAATGGTGCCGCAGTGGGGGCGGTACGTCCATCTATAATCGAGATGGCGGGGCGCCGGCAGCGCCCGCATGTCGCGACATGATCGGCCGATCGCCAGCCTGCGGGCCCACCGCAAGGCGGGCGTCGCCGGTCCCCCGCTGGCCACGGGGTCGACGGATCGGGCCGCCATGACTGCTAAAATGCCCCATTCTCCGCCGTCGAAGCCCTTCCGTGACCAGCCCCAAAGCCCCGCTGACCTACCGTGACGCCGGCGTCGATATCGACGCGGGCAATGAACTCGTCGAACGCATCAAGCCGCTGGTCAAGCGCAGCCATCGCCCCGAGGTCATGGGCGGGCTGGGTGGTTTCGGCGCCCTGTTCGACCTCTCGGCCAAGTACAGGGAGCCCGTGCTGGTCTCCGGCACCGACGGCGTCGGCACCAAGCTCAAGCTGGCCCAGCAGCTCGGCCGCCACGACACCATCGGCATCGACCTGGTGGCGATGTGCGTCAACGACGTGCTCGTGCAGGGCGCCGAGCCGCTGTTCTTCCTGGATTACTTCGCCACGGGCAAGCTCGACATCGACACGGCCGCCGCGGTCGTGGGCGGGATCGCGCGCGGTTGCGAGGAATCGGGCTGTGCGCTGATCGGCGGCGAGACCGCCGAGATGCCGGACATGTACGCGCCGGGCGAATACGACCTGGCCGGCTTCTGCGTCGCCGGCGTGGAGAAGTCGAAGCTGCTCGATGGCGGCCGCAGCCGCGCGGGCGACCTGTTGATCGGCATCGCGTCCAGCGGCCCGCATTCGAACGGCTACTCGCTGATCCGCCGCATCTACGACCGCGCCGGCCAGCCGGCCGGGCTGGAACTGTCGGACGGGCGCCCGCTGGTCGACGCGCTGATGGCGCCCACGCGCCTGTACGTCAAGCCCATCCTGGAGCTGCTGGCCGCGCACGACATCCACGCGATGTCGCACATCACCGGCGGCGGCCTGACCGAGAACATCATCCGGGTGATCCCGGAGGGCCTGGGACTGGAGATCGACGCCGCCAGCTGGCCGCAGCCGCCCGTGTTCGAATGGCTGCAGCGCGAGGGCGCGGTGCCGGCCGAAGAGATGTGGCGCACCTTCAACTGCGGCATCGGCTTCGTGCTGGTGGTGGCGCCCTCGGACGCGGAGGCCATCGAGGCCGACCTCGCCCGCCTGGCGCTGCCGAGCTGGCGGATCGGCCAGGTGGTCGCGGCCGCGGACGACGCCCGCGTCAAGATCGCCTGAACCCATGCGTCGCATCGCGGTACTGGCCTCCGGCCGCGGCAGCAACCTGCAGGTCCTGGTCGACGCCATCGCCGCCGGACAGCTGAACGGCGAGATCGTCGGCGTGTTCTCCGACCGTTCGCGGGCCGGCGCGCTGCAACGCGCCCGCGACGCGGGCATCCCCGCCTTCTCGTTGAGGCCGCGCGATTTCGATTCGCGCCAGGCCTTCGACGACGCGCTGTTCAGCCTCGTCGACAGTGTTCAGCCGGACCTCATCGTCTGTGCAGGATATATGCGACTGTTGAACGCAAATGTCGTGGAGGCGCGTCCCGGTCGCATGATCAACATCCATCCATCGTTGCTGCCCGACTTCAAGGGCCTGCACACGCACCAGCAGGCGCTGGACGCCGGCGTCGGGCTGCATGGCGCCAGCGTGCACGTGGTGACCGCCGAGCTCGATGGCGGCCCCGTCGTCGCCCAGGCACGGGTCGCGGTGGAGGCAGGCGACGACGCCGCGAGCCTCGCCGCCCGCGTGCTCGAACGCGAGCACCCGCTGCTCCTGGCCACCGTGGCCGGCCTGCTGGACGGCCGTATCGCGATCCATGGCGCGCATCCGTGCTTCGAGGGCGAGCCCCTGCACGCGCCCTTGCAGCTGGGTGCGGACAATGCCCTGCATGCGCCTTCCACGTGATCCCATGCCAGTCCCACGCCTGATCGCCTCCTGCCTCCTCGCGCTGGCGCTGCTCGTGCCGGCGGCGGCCGGCCTCGCCCAGAGCCCGGTGGCCGGCGACGCCGTCGATGCCACCTCGACGCTCGAACGCGAGCCCGCCCCGCCCCTCGCGCCATTCGTGGCGCGCTACGAGGTCCTGGCCGGCGGCAAGGCGCTGGGCGAAGCCACGCTGCAACTGGTGCACCTGTCCGGCCCCCGCTGGCGCGTCGACCTCGACATGGGGGGCCGCGGCCTGTTCAAGCTGGCCGGCATCAACGCCGAGCAGAGCACCGTCTTCGAGGACACCGCCAGCGGGTACCTGCCGTTGAGCCAGGGCACCGTGCGCAAGACCCTGTTCAGCCGGAAGCAGACCACGGGCACCTACGATTGGGTCGGCAGAAGCGCGTCCTGGACGGGCGACATCAAGGAGAGCCGGGAAAAGCCCGTGCCCCTCCAGCCCGGCGACATGAGCGGACTGCTGATCAACCTGGCGGTGATCCGCGACGCCGGTCCGGGAGAGACCCTCCATTACCGGTACGTCGACAACGGACGCGCCAAGCCCCACACCTACCAGGTCGCGAGCGAGTCCGAGGGCGTCAAGGTCGGCGACCTGAGTTACAACGCCATGCGCGTCACCCGTGCGCCCGACGCCGGCGACCCGCACGACGACGAGGAAACGGTCATCTGGGTCGCCCACGGCGTGCCCACGCCCGTCCGGATGCTGCAGCGCGAGGGCGGAGAGGACAAGTACGACTTGCGATTGGTGGATTACACAGGAGTGCAGTAGATGAGCTTCGCAACGGATACCCGCAAGACCCTGCTGAAGGCGCCGACCCTGGCGTTGGCGGCCGTGCTCGCGCTCGTGGTGCTGCCGGCCCGGGCCATCGAGCCCTTCACCGCCGACTACAAGGCCAGCTACATGGGCATGGAGGCCAACGGGCAGATGACCCTGGCCCGCGACGGCGCCGACCGCTGGCGCTACAGCCTCAACGTGCGCAACGCCCTCGCCGACCTCAGCCAGGTGACCGTGTTCGAGGTCAAGGGCGACCAGTGGCGTCCGCTGAGCAGCGACGACAGCAACAAGGTGCTGGTCAAGCGCAGCAAGAAGACCGCCACCTACGACTGGGAATCGGGCGAAGCGCGCTGGAGCGGCGACGTCAAGGCGGACCGCGCGGGCCCCATCGCGCTCAAGCCCGGCGACCTGGATGCCCTGCTGATCAACCTGGCCCTGGTCCGCGACGTCGCGGCGGGCAAACCGCTGAAGTACCGCATGGTCGACGACGGCCGGGTCAAGCAGCTCGACTATCGCAACGCCGGCACCGATACCATCACGGTCGACGGGCAGTCCCACCGGGCCACCAAGGTGGTCGGCAACGACGGCCGGCGCGAGACCACGGCTTGGATCGTCGACGGCATGCAGGTACCGGCGCGCATCGTCCAGAAGGACAAGGACGGCGACGCGCTTGAACTGACGATGCAGGCCATCCACTAGCTCTAGGAGCCCATGAATGAAGACACGAATTGCCTGCCTCTGGCTGGCCGGTGGCCTGTGCCTGGCCTCCCTCTCGGCCCACGCGCTGGAGCCGGCATCCGCGCAGTACCAGGTGAGCTACAACGGAATGGACGCCATCGGGAACATGGCGTTGCGCCCCGCATCCGGCACGCAGCGCTGGACTTACACGCTCACGCTTGGGAACCGCGTGGCCTCCATCGAACAGGCGACGGTGTTCGACGCCAGTGGCCCGCGTTACCTGCCCCTGGCCAGCAGCCGGCACCTGACCTATCCGCTCGGTCGTCGTGCCGTCACCACCCGATTCAACTGGCGCGAAGGCCGCGTCAGCTGGACCGGCGACGTGAAACCCGCCAAACGGGGGCCCGTGGCACTGCAACGCGGCGACATGGATCCCTTGCTGCTCAACCTGAGCCTGGCATCCGACGCCGCCGCCGGCCGGTCGCTGAATTACCGCGTGGCCGAGAACGGTCGCGTGCGCCCGATGGCCTATACCCGCCTCAGGAACCAGGACGTCACCGTAGACGGCAAGCGCTACAGCGCGATCCGCCTGTTCCACGCCGATGGTGCGAAGAAAACCGTCGTGTGGGTGGTGCCGGGTGTCCCGCTACCCGTGCGCATCCTCCAGCACGAGCCGGAGGGCGACACCATCGACCTGCGCATGCAGTCCTGGCGCAAGGCCTGATTCTGTGCACGGGCCCGTCCCCGCATTCGGGGGCGGAGACGGGAGCGATCAGTCGATCCGGCGGATCACCGCGCCGAGGCCGGACAGTTTCTCTTCGATGTTCTCGTAGCCGCGGTCCAGGTGGTAGATGCGGTCGATCGTGGTCTCGCCCTTGGCGACCAGCCCGGCGAGGATCAGCGAGGCCGACGCCCGCAGGTCGGTGGCCATCACCGGTGCCCCGCTGAGCAGGTCCGCGCCGCGCACGACCGCGGTGTGCCCGTCGACGCGGATGTCCGCGCCCAGGCGCAGCAGCTCGTTGACGTGCATGAAGCGGTTCTCGAAGATCGTCTCGTTGATGACGCCCACGCCGTCGGCGATGCAGTTGAGCGCCATGAACTGCGCCTGCATGTCGGTCGGGAACGCCGGATGCGGCGCGGTGGTGATGTTGACTGCCCGGGGTCGGCGCCCGCCCATGTCCAGGGTGATGCTGTCGCCATCGACCTCGATCTCCGCACCGGCCTGCTTCAGCTTGTCCAGCACCGCGTCCATCGTGTCCGGTCGCGCGCGGCGCACGGTCACGCGCCCCCCGGTCATCGCCGCCGCGACCAGGAAGGTCCCGGTCTCGATGCGGTCGGGAACGACCGAATGGCGTCCGCCGTGCAACGCGTCCACGCCTTCCACCACGATGCGGTTGCTGCCCGCCCCCTGGATCTTCGCGCCCATGGCCTGCAGGCATTCGGCGAGGTCGACGATCTCGGGTTCCATCGCGGCGTTCTCGAGCACCGTGGTGCCCGCCGCCAGCGTGGCGGCCATCATCACGTTCTCGGTGGCGCCGACGCTGACCATGTCGAACACGAAGCGCGCGCCCTTGAGGCGCTCGGCGCGGGCCTTGATGAAGCCGTTCTCGACGGTGATCTCGGCGCCCAGCGCCTGCAGGCCCTTGATGTGCAGGTCCACCGGCCGGGAGCCGATCGCGCAACCGCCCGGCAGCGAGACCTCCGCATGGCCGTGCCGCGCGAGCAGCGGCCCCAGCACCAGGACCGAGGCGCGCATCGTCTTCACCAGCTCGTAGGACGCCACCTGGCTGTGGACCGTGGTCGGGTCGACCGTGATGCCGTAGTGCTCGTCGATGGTGATCCCGGCGCCCAGCTCGCCGAGCAGCTTCACCGTGGTGACCACGTCGTGCAGGTGCGGGACGTTGCTGATCTCCACCGGCCCGTCGGCCAGCAGGGTGGCGCACAGGATGGGAAGGACGGCGTTCTTCGCGCCGGAGATCTGGACCTCGCCATGGAGCGGACGACCGCCCTGGACAACGATTTTCTGCATCGGGATTCCGTGTCGGTGACGCGCCGGCTCAGGCGGCTTCGTCGGGAGTGAGGGTCTTGAGCGACAGCGCGTGGATCTCGCCGCCCATGCGATCGCCCAGGGTGGCGTAGACGAGGCGGTGCCGCGCCAGCGGCAATTTGCCCCGGAATGCCTCGGCCACGACCGTGGCTTCGAAATGCACGCCATCGGCACCGCGGACCTCGGCACGGGCGCCGGGCAGGCCCTCTTCGATCAAAGACTGGATGATGCTGGGATCCACTGGAGTTCCTTGCTGGGGCCCGCCGGGTCGGGCGCGGGCGTGGTGCGCTCGCCGGACGCGCGCCAGGCAGGCATTGGGGTGGCGGACAGGCAAACCGGTGCCGAACCGCCTAGAATCGACGGATTAGCGTAGCCCAAACCCCCACGGCCATAAATGGCAATCTCCTGAATGGCAGTCAATCCCTCCCACGCGCCGGGCGTCCAGGCGGCCACCGATTCCGCACTCGCCGCCTCCGGGCGCCGGGTGTTCGACGTCGAGCGCGAAGCGCTTGCAGCGGTCGGCGCCCGCGTCGGCGCCGAGTTCGCCAGCGCCTGCAGGCTCGTGCTCGAGGCCACCGGGCGGGTGGTCTGCACCGGCATGGGCAAGTCCGGGCACGTGGCCCGCAAGATCGCGGCGACGC
>JAUIJO010000055.1 GCA_030431185.1 Gammaproteobacteria bacterium
CGCCGCGGGCGTGGTGCTGGGACCGTTCGGGCTGAAGGCGGTGACGGATACCGAACGGGTGCTGGCGGCGTCGGAGATCGGCGTGGTGATGATGCTGTTCGTGATCGGACTGGAGCTTTCGCTGCCGCGCCTGAAGGTCATGCGCAAGCCGGTGTTCGGCGTCGGCGGCCTGCAGGTCCTGCTGTGCGGGCTGGCATTGGCGGGGCTGGCGGCGCTGGGTGGGCTGGGGCTGGAAGCGGCGTTCGTGGTCGGCTTCGGCCTCGCGCTGTCATCCACGGCCGTCGGCCTGCAGTTGCTGGCCGAGCGCAAGTCACTCACCGCCCCGCATGGCCGGCTGGCCTTCGCGATCCTGCTCTTCCAGGACATCGCCGCGATCCCGTTGCTCGCGGCGATCCCACTGCTGGGCAGCGCCAGCGCGGCGGCCGCGGAAGGCAACGCGGCATGGCTCGCGGTGGCCAAGGCCGCCGGCGCGATCGCCCTGCTGGTGATCGGGGGCCGCCTGCTGCTGCGCCAGGTCTTCCGCATCGTCGCGCGCTCGGAGATGCCCGAGGTGTTCACCGGCGCCGCGCTGCTGACGGTGCTGGGGTCGGCCTGGCTGATGCAGCATGCCGGCCTGTCCGCAGGCCTGGGCGCCTTCATCGCCGGCGTGCTGCTGGCCGACTCCGAATTCCGCCACGAGCTCGAGTCGCAGATCGAGCCCTTCAAGGGCCTGCTGCTGGGCCTGTTCTTCATGGCCGTGGGCATGAGCATCGACCTCGATCGCGTTCTGGCCGAACCGGCCTTCATCGCCGGACTGGTCGCCGTGCTGATGCTGGTCAAGTTCGCCCTGGTCTACCTGCTCGGCCTGCGGCCCGGCGGCCTCGACCGGCGCGAGACCCTGCAATTGGCCGCGGTGCTGGCGCTGGGCGGGGAGTTCGCCTTCGTGGTGTTCGCCGAAGCCGTGCGCGCCGGCCTGCTCGACCTGGTCGCGCGCGATCGCCTGGTGGCGGCGGTCGGCGTGTCGATGGCCCTCACCCCGCTGCTGCTGATCGTGGTCTCGCGCCTGCTGGCGCGTGCTCCCCGGGCGGCACCCGAGCGCGAGGCCGACCCGATGCCCGACGATGGCCATCCGCAGGTGCTGATCGCCGGCTTCGGCCGCTTCGGGCAGATCGTCGCGCGCCTGCTGGCACTGCACCAGACGCCCTTCATCGTCATCGAACACGACGTCGAGCAGCTCGAGTTCTCGCGCCGCTTCGGCAACACCATCTACTACGGCGATCCCGCGCGCCCCGACCTGCTGCGCTCGGCCGGCGCGGCGCACGTGCGCGTGTTCGTGGTGGCGATCGACGACCCGGCGGAGAGCCTGCGGGTGACGCGTGCGATCCGCCACCTGTATCCCGGGGCCCGCGTGTTCGTGCAGGCACGCGACCGGCGCGTGTCCTGGGAACTCATGGACGTCGGCGCCGAGCCGATCCGCGAGCTGCTGTATTCCAGCCTGCACACGGGCAAGGTGGTCCTACAGGCACTCGGCGTGCCGGAGGAAACCGCGCGCATGATCACCGCGCGTTTCGCCGACCACGACGCGCGCCTGCTGGAAGCCCAGCATCCGATCCGCGACGACGAGGACGCCCTGGTGCAGACCGTGCAGGACGCCCGTCGCGAGCTCGAGGAGCTGCTCCGCGCCGATGCGGGCGAAGGCGTGCTGGCGCGAAGCCTCGACAGCCGGCGGGACGCCCCTGCACCCGACGTGGATTGACGGGACCAACGTTCCGGACGCGCCCGACGCAGCGCAAGCACGATCGGTCGCGCCGCCGCGGGCGGCAAGGGCGCCGCCTCAGGACTTGTCGCGCAGGAAGCGGGCCATCGACACATTCTGGTTGGCGGTTGGCGGCGCGAATTCCGCCGCGATGTCGACGAAGCCGCGCATCACCGCGATCTCGCGCGGCGTGCGGTTGAGGCTGTCGCGCGCATCCGGGTCGGCGCCGGCGCGCAACAGCCAGCGCACCACTTCGAGCAGGCCGTGCAGCGCCGCCAGGTGCAGGGGCCCGAACCCGCGCGGGTCGGCGACATCCAGGCGCGCCTCGTGGTCGAGCAGCAGTTCCAGGCCGGCGATGAGGCTGTCCTCGTCGGCGACGGTGCCGGGCTCGGCACGCGCGCCGAGCAGCAACAGCAGCGGCGGCGTACCGGCGGCTTCGACATTGCTGTCGGCATCCCCGGCGGTCAGCAACAAGGTATCGAACAAGGCCACGAGGCGGCTGCGTTCGCGCGCGGTGAAGCCGTACATCGCCGCGCAGTGGATCGCCATGCGGCCCTGGCTGTCGAGTGCATGGGCGTCCGCACCGGCCGCGAGCAGGCGTGCGGCCATGTCGGGCAGGCCGAGAGCGCAGGCGACCATCAGGACGGTGAGGTCGCCGGGCAGGCGTTGCTCCAGCGAAGCGCCGGCCTCGATCAGCCGGTCGACGATATCGGCATGGCGCATGCTCACCGCCGCCGACAAGGGCGTGGCGCCCGAGTTGGCCGCGCATTGGGGGTCCGCGCCGCGGACCAGCAGCAGGTCGATCAGTGCGCCGTGGCCACCGCCGGCCGCACGCAACAATGCCGTGCAGCCCTGGTTGTCGACCGCATCGACCGACAGGCCCAGGTCGAGCAGGCGGCGCACGGCGTCGGCGTCGCCGACGATCGCCGCGGCCGGCACGTCGCTGTCGCGCAGCGGACGTCGCGGCAGCGACCAGCCACGCCAGTCCAGCCAGTCGGCCAGGTCCCGGCGCCCCGAGGACAAGGCCACGCCGAGGGGCGTCTGGCCGTCGGCGGCCAGCAGGTCGGGCGCGGCGCCATGGGCCACCAGCACGCGCAGCATCGGTGCCCGGCCGAGCGCCGCGGCCAGGTGCAGCGGGCTCATCCCGTGCGAGTCGCGGACGTTGAGGTCGACGCCGATCCCGCACAGCTCGCGCAACAGCCGCGCCCAGCCCAGCCTCACCGCCAGGGTGGCCGCGGGGTCGCCTTCGCGGGAAGGACCGAACGGGTCGGCGCCACGCGCCAGCAACTCCAGCGCGAATGCCTCGTGCTCGATGCCACCTGCGCCCTGGCGGACGCAGGCGGTCAGGTAGCGCGCCAGGCCGCCGCGGCCCGCCGGGGACACGGCCTGGCGGAGCAGGGCTTCGATGCGGGGACGCGCGGACACGCCTTCGGACAACCAGGCGAACAGGACGGTGTCGCCATCCGCGTCGCGCTGGCCGGTGTCGGCACCCTGGCGGCACAGCCACTCGACCTGATCGCCGGTGGGCACCGGGTCGTCGCCTTGCAGGAAGCGCCCCAGTCCGGAGGGCGGAAGCAGGCGCGCGATCGCGGCCGCGCTCCGCTCGCGCCCCTCGTGGAGGGCCTCGCGCAGCAGATCGGCCGGCGCGCGGTCGGGGATCGCGGCGGTGGGTTCCGCCTCGTCGTCCTCGTCGTCGCTCAGACGGTCGGGCAGGTCGTAGCCGGCATCCAGCGCCGCGACCAGGGCCCAGCGGCCGGATTCGGCGGCACGGTCGAGGGCCCGCTTGCCGTCGCCATCGCGATGCTCGGGATCGACCCCGAGCGCCAACAGGCGCTGGACCATCGCGGGCGAAGTGGATTCGGCCATGCATGCCAGGTGCAGGGCGGTATGCCCTTCGGCGTCGAGGGCGGTCGCTTCCTCGGCCCCGTCGCGCGGGAGGTGGGCGAGCAACTGCTCGAGGATCCCGGGACGCCCCGCGCGGCAGGCTTCCAGCACGCCGTTGCGCCCGTGGGCGTCGACCAGGCCGGGGTCGGCATCGGCCGCCAGCAAGGTGGCGATGATCTCGGCATGCCCGGCCCAGACCGCTTCGTGCAATGCACTGCGGCCGCCGGGACCCTGGGCGTTGACGCGGGCCTTCTGCTTGAGCAGCAACTGGACGCCCGCCACGTCGTCGTCCTCGCCGCCGGCCGCGGCCAACAGGGCCGGTTGACCGCCGGGCGGATGCGGTTGCGCGCCGCGCTCCAGCAGGAAGCGCGCCAAGCGCCAGTTGCCGCTCGCGCAGGCGACGCCGAGCGGCGACTGGGCGTCGCCGTTGAGCACGTCCAGCTCGGCCGCCGCGTCGCGCAGCAGGGCGGCCACGCCGGGGTCGGAACTGCGCGCGGCATGGTGCAGCGGCGTGTTGCCGTCGGCGTCGGCCAGGCGCGGATCGGCGCCGTTCGCCAGCAGGGTCATGACGGCATCCGGCCGTCCATGCCAGCTGTCGCGCGTGGCCGCGACCAGGGGTGTCATCCCGCCTGCGGTGGCGTTGAGGTCGACGCCCTCGGCGATGAGCTGGCGGAGCAGCCGCAGGTCGGGCAGCACCGCGGCCAGGGCCGCGAGGCTGCGACGGTCGCGTTCGTCCGCCGGCGGCGGCGCGTGCGGGTCGGCACCGGCCGCGATCAGTTCCAGCGCGCGCTCGACGCGCCCGCCACGGGCGGCCGCGTGGAGCGCCGGCTCGAGGGGCTCGCCCGGCGTCGCGGCCACCGGTTCCTCGACGGCCTCGTCGGGGTCGCCGCCGCCGACCACCAGCACCGGGTCGGCCTCGTCGACGGCCTGCAGCCAGGCGTGCAGGGCCGGCGACGCGATCGCGACGGCGACCGCCAGCGACCAGCGCACCGCCGCGGGCAACAGGCCCGGCCAGGCCATCAATACGACCAGCCCCAGCAATCCGAGCACCACCGTCGCGACGACGAGGCCCCGCCAGGCACCGGCTTCGACGTCGGCCAGCGCGTGCCAGGCCTGCGGCAAGGGGCCGCCACGACGTTCGACCGATTGCCACATCGGCCACAGGCGCCAGAGGCCGACCAGGACCCCAGCGAGCACCACGCTCACGCCGAGGGCCGCCGCCAGGGAACCGCTCGCGACCAGCGCGGACAGCGGCCACGCGAGCAGCAGCGCCAGGGCCAGGCCGCCGCCGCCCCACAGGGCGAGCAGTGCAAGTCCGTCGCGCCGGGGGTCGATGCCGCGCGGCGCATCCAGCCGGCGGCTGTCGGGGCGGCGCTTGCGCCACAGGCGCGCGGCCATGGCGAAGGCCGGCTGCGCCAGCACGCCGGCCACGGCCGCGAGCACGCCACCGAAGCCCGCCAGCAACGCGAGCACCAGCCCTCCCAGTCCGCACGCCGCCAGCAGTCGGCCATCGTCGCGCAGGGCCTTCGGGATGGCAGCGGGGGGGGCGGAGCGTCCGGACTCAGGCATCGGTGCCCCAGTCCTCGGTCATCGGGTCTGCCACGCTGGGCGGGAACTGCAGGTGGAAGCCCCGCGCTGCCAGGTTGCCGCGCACGACGGCCGGATCTTCCTGGGCCAGGCGCCGCTCCGGCGTCAATGCCACTTCGAGGACGAACTCCAGCCGGCCCAGCTGGGTGCGCAGGGGTTCGGGCAGGCGGGCGAAGTCGTCCCGGGCCGCCAGATACAGGTAGGTATCGGCTTTGCGGGCGCTCTTGTAGACGTAGGCTTGCATCGTTCGGGCGACGGCGGGCCGGGGGAACGGCCGTGGCGAGATGTTGTACACAGCATAACCGCCGACAGGCCCCGCGCGAACACGATCCGCGACGCCGGTCCCACCCGCGGCGACCGTGGACGGGCGGGGGTTCAGGCCGGCGTCGCGCTCAGTGGTAACCGACGTCGGCGGCGATCTTGCCCTTGAACACGCTGTACGACCACCAGGTGTAGCCGAGGATCGCCGGCAGCAGGACCACCAGGCCCACGAGCACGAAGCCCTGCGAGGCCGGCGGCGAGGCCGCGTCCCAGATCGTCAGCGACGGCGGCACGATGTTCGGCCACATGCCCAGCACCAGGCCGGCGAAGCCCAGCACGAAGAAGCACAGCGTCAACAGGAAGGGCTTGGCGTCGCGGCCCTTTTCCATGACCGCGCGCCACAGCGCGAACGCATTGGCCAGTACCAGCACCGGTACCGGCGACAGCCACAGGAAGTTGGTGCCTTCGAACCAGCGCGCCATGATCCGCGAGTCCAGGAAGGGCAGCCAGGCGCTGACCAGCCCCATGAACACCACCACCACCAGCACCAGCGGCCGGGCGAGCGTGCGCGCCACCTGTTGCAGCGGCCCTTCGGTCTTCAGGATCAGCCAGCAGGCGCCGAGCAGCGCATACCCGAACACCACCGCCGCGCCGGTCAGCGTCGAGAACGGGCTGAACCAGTCGAACACGCCGCCGACGTACTTGCCGCCCTGCAGGGGCATGCCCTCGACCAGGGCGCCGAGGATGACGCCCTGCGCGAAGGCTGCGAGCAGCGAACCCAGCGAGAATGCCGCGCCCCACGCCGGCTTCGCGCGGCGCGCCTTGAAGCGGAACTCGAAGGCGACGCCGCGGAACACCAGCGCGATCAGCATCATCAGCACCGGCAGGTACAGCGCCGACAACACGATCGCGTAGACCTTGGGGAAGGCCGCCAGGAGGCCCGCGCCGCCGAGGACCAGCCAGGTCTCGTTGCCGTCCCAGATCGGCGCGGCGGTGTTCATCATGTGGTCGAGCTGGCCCTCGTCCTCGGCGAAGGGCGCGAGGATGCCGAGCCCGAGCACGAAGCCGTCGAGCAGGACGTACATCAGCACGCCGAAGCCGATCACGCCGAACCAGACCACCGGCAGCACGGTTTCCATGTCCATCACGCGCCCTCCGTCCTGCCGTCGTCGGCGTCCTCGATCGACTCGTCCGGCACCGACAGCGGTCGCATCGGGGTCTTCTCGCCGCCGTCCTGGGACAGCGGGGGTTCGTGCGGCACCGGCCCCTTGCGCAGCAGCTTCAGGATGTACCACGCGCCCGCGCCAAATACGATCGAATACGCGATGGCGTACACGATCAGCGAAGTCATCACTGCAGCCGCCGCCACCGGGCTGACCGCGTCGGCGGTGCGCAGCAGGCCGTAGATCACGTAGGGTTGGCGCCCGATCTCGACCACGTACCAGCCCGCCAGCAGGGCGATGAAGCCGGAGGGCAGCATCACCCGCCACCCCATCAGCAGCCAGCGGGTGTCGAACAAGCGCTTGCGCCACCACGCCCACAGCGACGCGAGCACCAACAGCAGCATCGCCACGCCGATCCCGACCATGACGCGGAACGCATAGAACACCGGCTTCACCGGCGGCCGTTCGCTCGCCGGCACGGCGGTGAGGGGGTCGATCTCGCCGTCCCAGCTATGGGTCAGGATCAGGCTGCCAACACGCGGGATCGCGACTTCATAGTCGTTGCGCTCTTCTTCCTCGTTGGGCACCGCGAACAACACCAGTGGCACGCCCTCGCCCGGCTCGCCGGCCTCCCAGTGGGCCTCCATCGCGGCCAGCTTGACCGGCTGGTGTTCGCCGACGTTGAGCCCGTGGAGGTCGCCGACGAAGATCTGCACCGGCACCGTGATCGCCGCGAACAGGACCGCCATGCGCAGCATCCGCGTCGCCGCGTCCCGATGGACGCCGCGGTACAGGTACCCGGCGCTCACGCCGCCGATCACGAAGCAGGTGGTGATGAAGGCCGCCAGCACCATGTGCGCCAGGCGGTACGGGAAGGAGGGATTGAAGATGATCGCGAACCAGTCCGCCGGGTGGAACACGCCATCGATGAGGGTGTAGCCCTGCGGCGTCTGCATCCAGCTGTTGGCCGAGATGATCCAGAACGTCGAGATCAGCGTGCCCAGCGCGACCATGCACGTGGCGAGGAAGTGCAGCTTTTCCGACACCCGCCCCCAACCGAACAACATCACGCCCAGGAACGTCGCCTCGAGGAAGAAGGCGGTCAGCACCTCGTAGCTCAGCAGGGGTCCCAGGATGTTGCCGGCCTGCTCGCTGAGCACCGCCCAGTTCGTGCCGAACTGGAAGCTCATGACGATGCCCGAGACCACGCCCATGCCGAAGGAGACGGCGAAGACCTTGGTCCAGAAGAAATACAGGTCGCGCCAGACCGTGTCGCGCGTGCGCAGCCACTGGCCTTCGACGAAGGCCAGCCAGCTGGCCAGCCCGATCGTGAACGCGGGGAAGAGGATATGGAACGAAATGACGAATCCGAACTGGATCCGCGACAGCAGCAGGGCATCCACGCAACGCGCCTCCACGGCACGCGGGGGAGTGCCGCGGCCCCCATTGTCCGCCTATTCATCGCACAACGAAAGTCGCGCCATGACCGATGGCCCGATCCGGCACAGGCAGGGGCTGCTACGCTGCGGCGGTTTTTCGCCGGAATGCCTCCCATCATGCGACCCAACACGATCCTTTTCGCCCTGCTCCCGGCCCTGGCGGCCGCGCTCGCGGCGCCCCCCGTCCTCGCGGCCGACACCCCGCCGACGCTCGAGCCATCCGCGCCGTTGACCCTGGCCCAGGTGATGGCCGACCCCGACTGGATCGGCCCCTCGGTCGAGGACGCGTGGTGGGGCTGGGACGGCCAGCAGGTGCAATACCGCCTCAAGCGCGAGGCCTCCCTGGTACGCGATACCTGGCGCCTGCCCGTCGCCGGCGGCACGCCCGAACGCGTCGAAGGCGCCGCCCGCGCCGACCTCGATGCGCCCTACCCCGCCTACGACGCCGGCCACGCCCGCATGGCCTTCGCGCGCAACGGCGACATCTTCGTGCGCGACCTGCGCAGCGGCGCGCTGACCCAGGTGACCCGCACCGATGCGCGCGAATCGCGGCCCCAGTGGAGCCGCGACGGCAACCTCGTCTTCCGCGCCGGCAACGACTGGTACCAGTGGCGGGCCGGCCAGGGCGTCAGCCAGGCCGCCGTGGTCCTGGCGGAGAAGGACCCGGGCACGCCGCCCGAGGCCGACGACCTGCGCGACCGCCAGCTGCGCTACATCGAGACCCTGAAGAACGATCGCGACCGCCGCGAGGCCGTCCGGGAGCAGGAACAGGCCTGGCGCGACAGCGATCCGACCCGCGCGCCCGCGGCTGCCTACCTCGGCGACGACGTCGTCATCGATGACTCCGCCCTCTCGCCGGACGGCAAGTGGCTGCTGGTGGTCACCGAAGCCAAGGGCGCCGACGCGGGCAAGACCGGGCAGATGCCCAAGTACGTGACCGAATCGGGCTACGAAGAGTTCGAGGAAGTCCGTACCCGCGTCGGCCACGACGCCCCCTTGCCCAACCGCCTGTGGCTGGTTGAGACCGCCACCGCGAAGGTCACCGAGCTCAAGTTCGACGTGCTCCCGGGCATCGACGTCGATCCGCTTGCGTCGATGCGCAAGGCGGCCGGCCAGGATCCGCTCAAGGGCGCGCGCGCCCTGCGCGTGGAGACCGATGCCAGCGGCAGCGGCCCGGCGATCCACTGGACCGGGGACGGACGGCAGGCCGCGGTGCTGCTGCGCGCGGTCGACAACAAGGACCGCTGGATCGCCTCGGTCGATCCCGCCCAGGCGCGGCTGCAACCGCGCCACCGGCTGACCGATCCGGCGTGGATCAACTGGAGCTTCAACGACTTCGGCTGGACGCCGGACAACGCACTGTGGTTGCTGTCCGAGCAGTCGGGGCATTCGCACCTGTACTTGAGCGAGGGCGGCGGCAAGCCGCGCGCGCTCACCTCCGGCGACTGGGAGGTCTCGCAGCCCCAGGTCTCCGCCGATGGCCGTCGCTTCTATTTCACCTGCAACCGCGAGTGGCCGGGCGACTACGAGGTCTGCGCGGTCGACCGCGATGGCGGCGGCGTGCGCGAACTGACGTCGCTCGACGGCGTCGAGGACTTCGCACTGTCGCCCGACGGCAGCCGGCTGCTCGTGCGCCATTCCGGCAGCTACCTGCCGCCACAACTGGCCGTGGTAGACGCAGCCGGCGGCGACGCGGTCGCGCTGACCGACACGCGCTCGCCCGCGTTCAAGGGCCGCGAGTGGATCCAGCCCGAATACGTCCACGTGCCGAGCAAGCACGGCGCCGGCAACATCTGGGGCAAGTTCTACGGACCCGAGCATCCGGAACCGGGCCGTCGCTACCCGATCGTGATGTTCGTGCACGGGGCGGGTTACCTGCAGAACGTGCACGAGCGGTATCCGGCCTACTTCCGCGAGCAGATGTTCCACAACCTGCTCGTCCACGAGGGCTACGTGGTGCTCGACCTGGACTACCGCGCGAGCGCCGGTCAGGGACGCGACTGGCGCACCGCGATCTATCGCCAGATGGGCCACCCGGAACTCGAGGACTACCTCGACGGCCTCGACTGGCTGGTCGAACAGAAACAGGGCGACCGCGACCATGCCGGCATCTACGGCGGCAGCTACGGCGGTTTCATGACCTTCATGGCGCTGTTCCGCGAGCCCGGCGTGTTCAAGGCCGGTGCTGCGCTGCGGCCGGTGACCGACTGGTCGCAGTACAACCACGAGTACACCAGCAACATCCTCAACACGCCCGAACTCGATCCGGAGGCGTTCAAGCGCTCCTCGCCGATGGAGTACGCCGACGGCCTGCAGGACCACCTGCTGATCGCCCACGGCATGATCGACGACAACGTGTTCTTCAAGGACTCGGTGATGCTGACCCAGCGCCTGATCGAACTGCGCAAGACGGACTGGGAGCTGGCCCCCTATCCGCTGGAGCGGCACGGCTTCGTGCATCCGGACAGCTGGTACGACGAATACCGTCGCATCCACGAGTTGTTCGAACGCACCCTCAAGGACGGCGAGTAGGTCCCGGCGATCCCACCGCGGCGGCGGCCGTCGCCGCGGGCCGTCCATGGAAAAGGCGCGTCGCCCGACGCGCCTTTTTCTTTGGCCCTGGCAGGGGCGCCGCGGGGCGCCCGGTCAGCTGTCGTCCGGCACGACTTCGATCATCGAGCCGGAGACTTCCTCCCAGCTGCTGTCGGGATCGAAGGTCTTCATGGCCTTCGCCTCCGCCGCGCCGCCGGGTCCCATGTCCTTCTCGAACACGACGCCCTCGTGGCTGATCATGAACGTCATGATCCCGGTCTCGCCGTACTTCGCCGGCCACGCGACCAGTGCGAAGCCGCGGCTCATGTCGTCGCCCAGCAGGTAGTCGTATGCGCCCCCGGGCGCCGACGCGCCCTGCGCCCGCAGCACGTGGAACTGGTAGCCATGCCAGTCGCCGCCCGGCGTGGCATCGCCGTACAAGGGTCCGAGGGGGCTGAGGTCGCCCGTCGCGTCCTCCGACCAGTACAGGCCGTCGTGCTCGCCCTCGGTGCTGAGGATCTTCTGCGCGTACTCGAGCACGCCATCGTCGTCCCGGTCCTGGCTTGCGTACTCCAGCTGCGCGTCGTGGTAGGCGAGCATCGACTGCACCGTGTCGATCTCGTTCGCGCCTATCCGCCGTTCGGTGATTTCCGCGACCGCCGCCCTGGGGTCGAAATGCCACCCCCCGGATGACTTCGACAGCGGCAAGGGCAGTGTCCAGTTGCCATCCCCGACCACCAGGTGGGCCTTGTCGCCATCCACCTTCAACTCATGCGCGTTCGCATAGGCCTCGAGGAAATAGTCGACATCCGACCGATTGACGTTGTCCGTGGGGATGAACGTGTTCCAGTCGGCGCCCAGCAGGGTCCTGAGCCGTTCGGGATCGGCCTTCTCGTCGCCCAGCGCCGCCACCAGCGCTTCGGCGGCGGCATCGGGCGTGGGGAACGCCTCCTGTGCCATGGCGGGGGCAAGGGCACCCAGGCCGAGCGCGACCGCGATGGCGGCGGGAAGCAGGATCTTTGGATTCTTCATGGGAGGCTCCTGGCTCAGCGACGACCGCGGTGGGCTTGTTGGTGCGGCGGGTGCGAGGGCCGGCTGACCTGCCTGGGCGCGCTCCGGTTCTGCGGGGGTCGCTGTGCGTGCGCCTGGCTGCTGCGGCCCCGGGCCGCTTGTGCCTTGGAGGCCTGGGGCCGGCTGGCCCCCTTGAAGGCATCATTGCGCGGCGCGCTGCGTTGCGAGGCCTGGGTCCTCGCCGCCTGGCGCGCCTGGGTGTTGCTGGCGGGCTTGTTCGCGCGCTGCGCCGCCTTGGCGCGGGCCTGCTCGGGATTCGCCTTCGCGCTGTGCGCGGCGGTCTGCGCGCGCTCACGGGCCTGCGGGTTGGCCTTGGCCTTGGCCTTGCTGGCCGCCGCCTGGGCGCGCTCGCGGGCCTGCGGGTTTTCCCGGGCCTTGCTCGCGGCGGCCTGGGCGTGCTCGCGCGCCTGCGGATTGGCCTGGGCACGGTCGGTCGCCGCCTTCGCGCGTTCCCGGGCCTGGTCGCGACTCCTGTCTGCGCCCACGGCGCCCCCTGCCACGCTGCCACGGTCGCGGGCCGCTTCCTGGGCGCGCGCGCGCGCCTCGGTGTTGGTGCGGGCCGGCGCCTCGATGCCATGCTGCTCGATCGATTGGCGTGCATTCTCGCGCGCCTGGGCGCGCTTGGCATCGTCACCGCGGAAGGCGTCGCGACGCTCGCTGCCTTCCAGCTGCCGCCCATACTGCTGGCGGCTGCGATTGTCGCGGTAGGGCACGCCGTCGCGGTTGACGGCATTGTGGTGCCAGCCGTTGTCGTCGAGGTCGATGCGATTGTTGGCGTTGATCCGGTTGTAACGGTTCACGTCGACGTCGATGTAGTTGCCGCCGCCATGGCCCCAGTACCCGCCGTGGTAACCCCAGTCGGGCTCGCCCCACAGCGAATCGACGACGGCCACGCCCACGCCGAACATCATCCCGTTCACCAGGGCCGATCCCGGCTCGTAATACCGGGGCGGCGGCGGATAGTACGTGGGCGGATAGCTCGGGTAGGACCAGGTCCCGTAGGCCGTGGTGGGGTTGTAGCTGGGGACGTAGACGACCTCGGGATCGGACGGCTCGATGATGATCGTCTCGGTCGTGGCCGGGGCCGGGGCCGTGTCCACCGAACCGGCGGCCTCCGGCATGGCGGCGGCGTCCCCCGCGGCAGGCGCGGCCGGCACCTGTTCGGTCGAGACGTTCTGGTACTCGTTGCTCTCCAGGTTGCCCGCGTCGGCCGCCTGGTGCCGCAACCGCTGTACCGCGTCCATCACCGCATCGGGCTGTGCGAGGAAGGCATCGCCCAGGCGCTGCACCCAGGCCGGATCCTGCCCCAGCGTCGCCAGCGCCTGCGGGAACGCCACCAGCGATTGCACGCTCGGGTCCCAGGGCTGGTCGGCCACCTGCTTCACCGCGTCGTCGCCGCTGGCGTCGGGATGGGCCTCGGACCACCTGGCCGCGTCGGCGACATCGCCCGGATAGGTGGACGCCATCAGGACCTGTGCCAGCAGGGGATCGGGATACAGCGCGATGGGCGCGACCATCTGGTCGAGTTCGGCCTGGCTGAAGACCGCTTCGACCGGCGCCGTGGCCGGCGGCACCTCGACATCCGCGTCCGCTTCCGCGCTGGCAGGTGCAGCGGGCGGCGGGGGAACGGGATCGGGTTCCTTCGAACAGGCACCCAGGCCAACCAGGACCACGGCCATTGCGAGCGTGAGGGTCAGGCGCATGATGCGATCTCCTTACGGTGGGTCGGGCCCCCGGACCGGCTGGCCAGTGGGTTACTTTCCCTTCACGCATGTTTTGGAGGCGTGAATCCCGGCAACCGGATTTCAGGACTCCCACCAACGAAAACGCCCCGGCCAGCTGAGCGGCGCGGGGCGTTGTCGGGATCCAGTGGCCGGCGGGGGTCCGCCGTGGCCGGTTGCGTTACCAGACCACCTCGGCCATCGAGCAGTTCAGGCCCGAGCCGATGCCGAGAAGGGCGACGCGATCGCCCTTCTTCAGCCGGCCCATCTCGCGCAGCTTGCTCAGCACGATCGGCACCGAAGCCGGACCGATGTTGCCGTGCTCGTTGAAGATCGTGAGGACCTTCTTGGGGTCGATGCCGAACGCCTTCACGAACGCCTTCGTGTGGACCTGGCTGACCTGATGGATGACGAACTCGTCCATCTCCTCGGCCACCCAGCCCAGCGCGCCCTTGGCGGCGATCCAGGTCTTCTGCGCCAGCTTGAGGCCCTCGCTGAGGAGCAGGCGGGTGTCGGTGACCATGCGGTCGAGGTTGCCGCGGCACAGGCCGTTCCACTGCGTGGCCGCGCGGGTCACGCCGCCGCGGTAGCGCGGGGCGCCCGGGGCGAGCTCGGCACGGGCCAGGACCATCGCCGCCGCGCCGCAGCCCAGCGTGAGCGTGGCCAGCTCGTTGCGGAACATCTCCTCGGTCGCGTCCGGCGAGGACAGGCGCTCGAGGGTCTTGTCGTACGCCAGCCCGGCGGTCTCGCCGTCAACGACCAGGGCGTAGTCGATCTCGCCGCGCTCGATCATGCGGCTGGCGATGTCCATGCCGTTGATGAAGGCCAGGCAGGCGTTGGCGACGTCGAAGTTCTGGCAGTTCTCGGACAGCTTGAGGTTGCCGCTGACGATGCTGGCCGTGGACGGCTCCAGGTAGTCGCGGCTGACCGAGGTG
>JAUIJO010000056.1 GCA_030431185.1 Gammaproteobacteria bacterium
TATCGGGTGGTGATGATGGGGTTTCGCCTTTGGCTCTACCCATCCTACGAAGAGCGGGATTTCGCGGCTCCGTAGGATGGGCAGCGCGAAGCAAAGCCCATCGGTTTTTGGGCGATTGGGTAGGTCGCCGCGGGTGTCGGGCGGTGGTGATGGGTTTCGCCTTTGGCTCTACCCATCCTACGAAGGGCGGGCGTCCGTAGCGCCGTAGGATGGGCAGCGCGAAGCAAAGCCCATCGGTTGTCGGGGCGAGTGGTCGGTGATGTTGGGCGGGGGTGATGGGTTTCGCCTTTGGCTCTACCCATCCTACGAGAGCGAAGCCGATTCGAGGCGCGGCCGTCGTAGGATGGGTACGGCGCAGTGGCTTGCAGCAGCCCTCGGCTGATCATCACCCGTTGCAATGGAGGTCACGGATGACCCGATATCGTCGTGCGTATGTGCCAGGTGCCACCTGGTTTTTCACCGTCAACCTGGCGGACAGGCGGAGCCGCCTACTGGTCGAACGGATCGATGTGTTGCGGGATGCGATCCGCCACGTGCGGAAGAGGCACCCCTTCGCCATCGATGCGATGGCGGTGATGCCAGAGCATCTGCATGCGGTGTGGACGTTGCCGCCCGGCGATGCCGACCACTCGTTGCGCTGGCGGATGATCAAGGGGCTGTTCTCGCGGCGTATCGCGGAGGGCGAGCGGCGCAGCGCCAGTCGCATCCGCAAGCGCGAGCGTGGCATATGGCAGCGACGGTATTGGGAACACCTCATCCGCGACGACGAGGACATGCGACGGCATGTCGACTACACGCACTTCAATCCCGTGAAGCATGGCCACGCGGCGTGTGCCGCCGCGTGGCCATATTCGACCTTCCATCGCGAGGTCGAGGCGGGACGGTTGCCGGTGCGCTGGGGCGCGGCGGACGTGGTAGATCAAGGGTTCGGGGAGCGGTTGTGATGGACCGGTCGGCGATGATGGGTTTCGCCTTCGGCTCTACCCATCCTACGAAGAGCGGGGTTCCTTGGCGCCGTAGGATGGGCAGCGCGAAGCAAAGCCCATCGTCGGGCGGGGCGGGGCGGGTCGACGCGTCGTCGGTGATGTCGGTGATGTCGGGCGGTGATGATGGGTTTCGCCTTTGGCTCTACCCATCCTACGAAGGGAGGCGTTTCGTAGCGCCGTAGGATGGGCAGCGCGAAGCAAAGCCCATCGTGGGGCGGAACGGGTGGGCGCGTTGTCGGGGTTGCCGGTCGGCGGTGATGGGTTTCGCCTATGGCTCCACCCATCCTACGAAGGGCGGGGGGTTCGTATCAGGCGCGGCCGGCGATCCAGGTGCCGGTGACCTGGAGGTCGCTGTCGAGGGCGACCAGGTCGGCGCGGTAGCCGGGGGCGATGCGGCCGAGCTCATGGCCCAGGCCGAGGAACTCGGCGGGGTAGGTGGAGGCCATGCGGCAGGCTTCGTCCAGCGGCAGGCCCAGCCGGTGCACGGTGTTGCGCACCGCGGTGGCCATGTCGAGCGCGGAGCCGGCGAGGGTGCCTTCGGCGGTCGTGCACAGGCCGTCGCGGCAGGTCATCGTGACGCCGTAGAGCTCGAAGTCCTCGCGTTCGCCGCCGACCGGCGGCATGGCGTCGGTGACCAGCATCATCCTGCCGCGGGGCTTGGCGGCGATGGCCACGCGCAGGCTGGCGTCGCTGACATGGTGGCCATCGACGATCAGGCCGCACCAGATGTCCGGATCGTCCAGGGCGGCGCCGACGCCCCCGGGGGCGCGGCTCTCCATCGGGGTCATCGCGTTGAACAGGTGGGTCACGCCGGTGATGCCGGCGGCGAAGCCTTCGCGCATGGCCTCGTAGTCGGCGGCGGTGTGGCCGGCGGCCAGGATCAGGCCGCGGCTGGCCAGCGACTGCAGGGTCGCGGCGTCGAAACGCTCGGGCGCCACGGTCAGCAGGGTCTTGCCGACACCGAGCGAGGCCACCATCGCCAGTTCGTCGCCGGCGGGCGTGTGGAACTTGGCGGGGTCGTGCACGCCCTTGCGCGCTTCGGCCAGGTAGGGCCCCTCCAGGTGGATGCCGAGCACGCCGGGGACGCCGGCCTCGATCGCGTCGCGGACGGCGGCGATCGCGTTGGCCATCACCCCGACGTCGTCACTGATCAGGGTCGGCAGCAGGCCGGTGGTGCCGAACCTGCGGTGCGCTTCGGCGATCCGGCGCACGCCGTCGACGGTGGTGCTGTCGTTGAGCAGCACGTCGCCACCGCCATTGACCTGGGTGTCTATGAACCCCGGTGCCAGGTAGCCGCCCTGCAGGTCGACCGCCTGCGCATCGCGCGGCGCGTCGCCCGGCACCACGGCCACGACATGGCCGTCCTCGACGATCACGCACAGGCCGGGGACGAAGCCGTGCTCGGTGAGGGTCTGTCCGTTATGGAAGGCTAGGGTGGGCATGGGGTGTGTGGTTAAGGATGGGGAATGGGGAATGGGGAATGGTCAGGGCAGGTGGGTGTGCAGGCATCGGGCTTTTGGCCATTCCCGATTCCCTTTTCCCCATTCCCGGCCCATCAAACCGTCTCCGTCACCTTGTTGAGGTGCGGGGGCAGGTCGGGGTTGTGGCCGCGGGCGACGGCGAGGGCGTTGACCGCCTTGTAGAAGGACTGGACGGTCAGCAGCGGGGTCACCGCCGGGTGGGCCGATACGGCCACCGGCAACATGCCTTCGCCCGGTGCCTGGCCGGGCAGCGCCAGCCACACCGGGGCGCCGCGTTGGCGGAATTCCCGCGCGACCGCCGCGGTGCCGGCGCCGGTGTCGTCGTCCTGGCCGAAGGCCAGCACCGGGAAGCCGGGGCCGACGATCGCCATCGGGCCGTGCTTGACCTCGGCGCTGCTGAAGGCCTCGGCGTGCAGGCCGCTGGTCTCCTTGAACTTGAGCGCGGCTTCCTGCGCGGCGCCCAGGCCCAGGCCACGGCCCAGCACGAACAGGTTGTGCGCCTCACGCAGCCCCTCCACGACCGGCGTCCAGTCCTGCGCCCAGGCCTCGCGCAGCGCGGCGGGCAGGCCGTCGACCGCGGCGAGCAGGGCGCTGTCGCCGCTCCAGCGTGCGGTGAGTTGCAGCAGGGCGGCCAGCGAACACAGGTAACTCTTGGTCGCCGCGACGCTGCGTTCGGGACCGGCATGCAGCGGCAGCACGGTGTCGGCGAGCCGGGCCAGCGGCGAGTCCGCGACGTTCACCAGGGCGACCACGGTGGCGCCGGCGGCCTTGGCGATCTCGGCGTTGCGCAGCAGGTCCGGGCTCTTGCCCGACTGCGAGATGGCGACGAACAGCGCGTCCGCCATCTTCGGCTGGATCGCATAGACCGAACCGACCGACGGCGATGCCGAGGCCGTCACCAGGCCGAGCGTGGTCTCGAACAGGTACTTGCCATAGGTGGCGGCGTGGTCGGAGCTGCCGCGCGCGCAGGTGACGATGAAGCGCGGCGGGTCGGCGCGCAGGCGCTCGACCAGGGCGTCGATGGGGGCGGCGTTCGCTTCGAACTGGCGTGCCACCGCATCGGCGGTCTCGGCGGCTTCGGCGAACATCAGGGTGTCTTCGGCGCGCAGTGCAGTCGCGTCCATGGCGTGGGTGTCCAGAGGTGCGTTCAAGGCGGTGTCCAGGAAAAGGCGTTATTCGCTGTGGAGTTCGGCGACGAAGTCGTAGGCATCGCCGCGATAGAAAGAACGGGTGAACTCGACCACGCGGCCGTCGTCGAGGAAGGTGCGGCGTTCGATGAACAGTCCGGGGCTGCCCTCGGGCAGTCGCATCAGGCGAGCCTGCTCGGCGTCGAAGGCGATCGCGCGCAGCCGCTGCAGGGCGCGGGCGGGGCGGATGCCCAGCGTCTCGAAGGCGGCGTAGAGCGAGTTCTCGACCAGGGCGGGATCGGGCAGGATGTCGGCCGGCACCACCGTGCGCTCCAGCGCCAGCGCGGTGTCGTTGGCGGTGCGCAGGCGGTAGTAGCGCACCACCTGGGCGCCGGGCGACAGGTTCAGGGCCATCGCCTCCTCGGGCGTGACTTCGCCGACGCCGCGCTCGAGGAATTCCGAGCGCGGATCCAGGCCGCGCGCGCGCAGGTCGTCGGTGAAGCTGGTCAGCGCCGAGAACGACTTGACGATGCGCTCGGCGACGAAGGTGCCGGCGCCCTGGCGTTGCATCAGCAGCCCGTCCTCGACCAGGCCCGAGATCGCCTTGCGCACGGTGACCCGCGAGAGATCGAGCAGGCGGCCCAGTTCGCGTTCGCCCGGCAAGGCCTGGCCCGCGGTCAGTTCGCCGTTCTCGATGGCGTGCTGGAGGGTCCGGCGCAGGTGCTGGTAGGCCGGCGCGCGGCGCGCGGCCGATTGGCGGTGGTATTCGCTGGCCAGGTAATCGTGCATGGCGGGAAGATACCAGTCACAGACCACTTGGGGCAACTTTGGGATGTTAAGTGCTTGTAAAGCGCTGCAACTCGGGGGATTTGCGTAATTGGTATCTAAGAGGTATCTTCGATGCCACGGTCGAATCCATACCAGTACGCCCACTTCCCGGATACCTCTTTCCATGACCCTGCATGCCCCGCCGTCGAATCCTTCGACCCTGGCCCCCTTTGACCTGGTGATCTTCGGAGGCACCGGCGACCTCGCCCTGCGCAAGCTGCTGCCGGCCCTGCTGCACCGCCATGTCGACGGACAGATCGCCGAGGGCACGCGCCTGTACGGCGTCGCCCGAGACGCCCGCAGCGACGAGGAATACCGCGAGCGCGTGCGCGACGCCCTGCAGAAGGACGCCCAGGCCGATCCGCGCGTGGCGGCTTCGCTCGAGCCCTTCCTGTCCAAGCTCCACTACCGCCAACTCGACCTGAGCAGCGACACCGGCTGGCCGGAGTTCGCGGCCGAGGTCGGCAACGCACCGGACCGCGTGCGCGTGTTCTACCTCGCCGTCGGCCCGGACCTGTTCGCCCTGGTCGGCGACCGCCTGCAGGCGAACGGCCTGGCCGGCGAAGGCACCCGCGTGGTGGTCGAGAAGCCGATCGGCCGCGACGGCGCCAGCGCCGATGCGATCAACAATGCCCTGGGCCGCGTCTTCGAGGAGCACCAGGTGTTCCGCATCGACCACTACCTGGGCAAGGAGACGGTGCAGAACCTGACCGCCCTGCGCTTCGGCAACGCGCTGTTCGAACCGCTGTGGAAGGCCGAGCACATCGACCACGTGCAGATCACCGTCGCCGAGACCGTCGGCGTGGAAGGGCGCGCGTCCTACTACGACAAGTCCGGCGCGCTGCGCGACATGGTCCAGAACCACCTGCTGCAGCTGTTGTGCCTGGTCGCGATGGAGCCGCCGGCCTCGCTGGCGGCCGACGCGATCCGCGACGAGAAGCTCAAGGTGCTGCGCGCGCTGCGGCCGATCACCAACGGCAACGCGGTCAACATGACCGTGCGCGGGCAGTACCGCGCCGGTGCGGTCGAGGGACGCGCCGTGCCGGGTTACCTGGACGAGCTGGGCGGGCCCTCGCGCACCGAGACCTTCGTCGCGATCAAGGCCGAAGTGCAGAACTGGCGATGGGCCGGCGTGCCCTTCTACCTGCGCACCGGCAAACGCCTGCCCGAGCGCATGTCGGAAATCGTGGTGACCTTCCGCCAGGTGCCGCATTCGATCTTCGGTGAACTGACCGACGGCGAACATGGCCGCGCACTGGCGCCGAACAAGCTGGTGATCCGCCTGCAGCCCGACGAGGGCGTGAAGCTGTGGCTGATGAACAAGGTGCCCGGCCCCGGTGGCCTGCGCATGCGCGAGGTGGCGATGGACCTGAGCTACGCCGAGACCTTCGGCGGCCGCCAGCCCGACGCCTACGAACGCCTGATCATGGACGTGGTCCGCGGCAACCCGATGCTGTTCATGCGCCGCGACGAGGTGCACGCCGCCTGGCAGTGGATCGACCCGATCCGCAATGCCTGGGAAGCCAACGGCGACGCGCCCAAGGCCTACACCGCTGGCGGCTGGGGCCCGAGCGCCGCGGTCGCCCTGATCGAGCGCGACGGGAGGACGTGGCATGAAGATCCTCTCTGATCGCCAGCCCGCCGAACGCATCCCGCCGCGCGTCGCGCGCGCCGAACTGAAGGTGGTCGACCCCATGCCCCTGCCGATCCATGCTCACGAATTCGCCGATGGCGCCGCGCTGGCCGATGCGCTGGCACGGGCGGTGGCCGCCGACCTGCGCGCCGCGATCGATGCCCGCGGCGGCGCGCGCATCGCCCTGTCCGGCGGCTCCACGCCCAAGGCCTTCATGCAGGCCCTGTCCCGCGAATCGCTGGACTGGGCGAAGGTGACCCTGCTGCCGGTCGACGACCGCTGGGTGCACGGGGGCCATGAGCGCTCCAACGAGCGCCTCATGCGCGAGAACCTGTTGCGGGGCGAGGCGGCCAGGGCCCGGTTCCTGCCGCTCTACCGCCCCAGCCCGAGCCCCGAGGCGGCGCTGCTGCCGGTGCTGAGCCGCGTCGCCAACGAAGCCCTGCCGCTGGACGTGGTCGTCCTGGGCATGGGCGAGGACGGCCACGTCGCCTCGCTGTTCCCCGACCTGGGGCTCGACAACCCCGGCCTGCGCGAGATCGGCCTGGCACCGCGAGGACGCGCGCCGGCGCTGGCGGTGCGTACCGCCAACGCCCCCGAGCCGCGCATGACCCTGACGCTCAGCGCGATCTTCACCGCGCCGTCGCTGTACCTGCATATCGAAGGCGACAAGAAGCGGCGCGTGCTCGACGGCGCCGCCCGCGATCCCCGCTCGCCGTTGCCGGTGCGCGCGATGCTCGCCGGTGCGCCCACGCCCCCCGAGCTGTACTGGTGTCCCTGACGTGGTGTCCCTGGAACACCACGCGCCGGGCACCCCCTTCGGCCTGATCGCCCCGGCCGACAGCCAGATCACATAACGAGGTCACCATGGTTTCCCTGCATCCCACCATCGCCGACGTCACCGACCGCATCCGCGCGCGCAGCCGCGATGCGCGATCGGCCTACCTCGCGCGGATCGATGCCGCCGCCGGGCAGGGACCGCACCGCGCGACCCTGTCGTGCGGCAACCTCGCCCATGGCTTCGCCGCGTGCGGGCCGGCCGACAAGGACGCCTTGCGCGACGGCCGTGCGCCCAACCTGGGCATCGTCACGGCATACAACGACATGCTCTCGGCGCACCAGCCCTTCGAGCGCTTCCCGTTCCTGATCAAGAATGCCGCGCGCAACGCCGGGGCCACCGCCCAGGTCGCCGGCGGCGTGCCCGCGATGTGCGACGGCGTCACCCAGGGCCGCGCCGGCATGGAGCTGAGCCTGTTCTCGCGCGACGTGATCGCGCTTTCGACGGCGGTCGCGCTCTCGCACGACATGTTCGACGCCGCGCTGTACCTCGGCGTCTGCGACAAGATCGTGCCGGGCCTGCTGATCGGGGCGCTGAGCTTCGGCCACCTGCCGGCCATCTTCGTGCCGGCCGGGCCGATGCCCTCGGGCATCCCCAACGAGGAGAAGTCGCGCGTGCGCCAGCGCTACGCCGAGGGCAAGGCGAGCCGCGAGGAGCTGCTGGAAGCCGAGTCGGCGAGCTACCACGCGCCCGGTACCTGCACCTTCTACGGCACCGCCAATTCCAACCAGATGCTGATGGAGATCATGGGTCTGCACCTGCCGGGCGCCAGCTTCGTCAATCCGAACACCCCGCTGCGCGACGCCTTGACCGCCGAGGCCGCGCGACGGGCGGCGGCGATCACCGCGCTGGGCGACGACTACCGGCCGGTCGGTCGGCTGATCGACGAGCGCGCCATCGTCAACGGGGTGGTGGGCCTGCATGCGACGGGCGGTTCGACCAACCATTTGTTGCACATCGTCGCGATCGCGGCGGCGGCGGGCATCCAGCTGCAGCTGGAGGATTTCGACGCCCTGTCGTCGGTGGTGCCCCTGCTGGCCCGCGTGTATCCCAACGGCAGCGCCGACGTGAACCATTTCCATGCCGCCGGCGGGCTGGCCTTCATGATCGGCGAGCTGCTCGACGCCGGCCTGCTGCACGGTGATGTCGAAACCGTCGCCGGCCCCGGCCTCGCGCGCTACCGCGTGGAGGCCCGGCTCGACGAGGCGGGCGGCCTGGACCATGTGCCGGCCCCCGGACGCAGCGCCGCTCTCTCCGTGCTGCGTCCGGTGGCCGAGCCGTTCCGGGCCGACGGTGGGCTGCGCGTGCTGCGGGGCAACCTCGGCATCGGCGCGATCAAGGTCTCGGCGGTACCGGACGATCGGCAGGTGGTCGAGGCGCCGTGCCGGATCTTCAGCGAACAGGGCGAGGTCAAGCACGCCTTCGAGCAGGGCGAGCTCGACCGCGACGTCGTGGTGGTGGTGCGCTTCCAGGGCCCCCAGGCGAACGGCATGCCCGAGCTGCACCAGCTGACCCCGACCCTGGGCGTGCTGCAGAAGCGCGGCCATCGCGTGGCGCTGGTCACCGACGGCCGCATGTCCGGCGCATCCGGCCAGGTCCTGGCGGCGATCCACGTCAGTCCCGAAGCGGCCAGCGGTGGCCCGCTGGCGCGCCTGCGCGACGGCGACGTGGTCCGCGTCGACGCGGTCGCCGGCACCCTGGAGGCCCGGGTCGAAGCCGCCGAGTTCGACGCGCGTGAGCCGGCCAAGGCCGACCTGGCCAGCCACCATTCCGGGATGGGTCGGGAGTTGTTCGACCTGTTCCGCCGCGTCGCCGGTCCCGCCACGCGCGGGGCCAGCGCCTTCGACGAAACGATGCCCTGAGGGGCGCCAACCCTCCCTTGGGCCGGACGCCCGGGGGAGGGGCATGCACAGGCGCGCGGGCGGACCGGCCGGCGCGCGGACATTCCACGGAGACCCTGATGACCCTGATCGAGAAAGTGCTGCACCTGGCCCCGGTGATTCCCGTGGTGGTGATCGAAGACGCCCGACACGCCGTGCCGCTGGCGCGCGCGCTGGTGGCCGGCGGCCTGCCGGTGATCGAAGTGACCCTGCGGACCGCGGCCGCGCTGGACGCGGTCCGCGCGATCGCCGATGAAGTCCCCGACGCGGTGATCGGCACCGGCACCGTGCGCCGTCCGGCCGACCTGGATGCGTCGGCGAAAGCGGGCGCGCGTTTCGCCGTGTCGCCGGGCGCCAGCCCCGACCTGGTCGCCGCCGCCCGCGGCCACGACGTGGGCTGGCTGCCCGGCGCGGCCACCGCCTCGGAGGCGATGACCCTGGCCGAGCAGGGCTTCGTGTTCCAGAAATTCTTCCCGGCCGAGGCCGCCGGCGGCACCGCCCTGCTGCGCAGCCTGCACGGGCCGATGCCGGAGATCCGCTTCTGCGCGACCGGCGGCATCGGCGTCAAGAACGCGCCGGATTACCTGGCCACGCCGAACGTGGCCTGCGTGGGCGGCTCGTGGTGCACCCCGGCGGCACTGATGCGCGCGGGCGACTGGCAAGCCATCGAAGCCCTGGCGCTGGCGGCGTCGCAGCTGCGGGGCGACTGAGCGGCCGGCCGCGCCCCGCTCAGGCCTTGGGCCGCGGCGGCGCGGTCGATCCCCGGACCACCAGCACCGGGCTGAAACCCTCGTTGGGGTGGGTCTCGATGGGCGTTTCGTTGTCGCGCCGCAGTTCGGCGATCAAGCGGTAGGTGGCGTGGCGCGCGATCGCCTCGGTCGCCTGGCTGGCGGTGGTCAGCGGCGGCCAGGACTGCTTGGAGAAGGGGCTGTCCTCGAAGCCGGCGATGGACAGGTCGTAGGGGACGTTGAGGCCGCTCGAACGCGCCGCCGCCAGCACGCCGGCGGCGATCTCGTCGTTGCTGCCGAAGATCGCGGTCGGCCGGTCGGGCAGCGCCAGCAGGCGACGTGCGCCGCGGAAGCCGTCGTCGAACGAGTAGTCGCCCGGCAGGACCAGGGTCTCGTCTTCGGCGATGCCGTAGTCGGCCAGCGCCTTGGCGTAGCCCTTGTAGCGCTCCCAGCTGGACTTGTGCGACGTGCCGCCCCAGAGGAAGCCGATGCGCTGGTGGCCCAGCTGGATCAGGTGCTCGGTGATGTCGTAGGCGGCATCGTGGTCGTCCACCCACACGCAGGGCGCGCCGTCGTGCGGATCGGCCGCCGCCGAGACGATGCGCACCAGCTTGATGTCCTGCGCGACGAGCTCCTTGACCAGGTCCATCTGTTCCGACATCGGCGGCGCCAGCACCAGGCCGGCCAGGCGCGCGCCCTGCACGAGGTCGATCAGGTCGGCGGCCAGCATCGGCGAGGAGGCATCGCAGGGGTGGATCTGCAGGCCGTAGCCGGTCTCGCGGCAGGCCGACAGCACGCCGTTCTGCACGGCGATGATGTAGTAGGGATTCGGATTGTCGTAGACCACGCCCAGCGCGTAGGGCTGCGCGCTGCGCAGGCTGCGCGCCGACGGGTCGGGCCGGTAGCCCAGTTCGCTGATGGCCTGGTTGACCCGCTCCCGGGTGCGGGCGCGCACGCCCGGTTCGTCGTTGATGACCCGCGAAACGGTCTTCAGCGATACCTCGGCGCGCTCGGCGACATCTTTGATCGTGGGTCGGCGCACCGGAACCTCGGGTCTTGCGGCTGGATGGGCTAGCGTAACGCCGGCGGCGCGAACCGGGAACACCGGTCGCGCCGCCGCGACTCAGGCCGCCTTCGGCAGGCCGGCGCGATGGCCGGCACGGGCGAAGTACCAGATATACAGGTAGCACGGCACCATCAGCACCAGGAACACCCACTGGAAGTCATGCGACTGCTTGAAGTGGGCGAACAGCTGGGGGATCACCGCGCCACCGGCGATGCCCATGATCATGATCGCCGAGCCGCGCTCGGTGAAGCGGCCCAGGCCGCGGATCGCCAGCGGGAAGATCGCCGGCCACATCATCGCGTTGGCGAAGCCGAGCGCGGCGACGAAACCGACCGAGACATACCCCTTGGTCAGGAACGCCGCGACGGTGAACACGATGCCCAGCACCGCCGAGACCGCCAGGTAGCGCTCCTGGGAAATGAAGCGCGGGATCGCGACCAGGCCGACCAGGTAGCCGGCCAGCATGCCGAACAGCGTCAGCGAGGTGAACAGCTTCGTGTGGTCGAGCGGCAGCCCCAGCGATTCGCCGTAGATGCCGATCGCATCGCCCGCCATGACCTCCACGCCCACGTACAGGAACAGGCAGGCCGCGCCCAGCCAGAGGTGCGGGTACTGGAACAGGCTGGTGCGCGAAGTCGCGCCCGCGGACGAAGGCGCTTCGGCGTTGGCTTCCTCCGGGCGGATCTCCGGCAGCGGGGAAAAGAGCACGCCCACCGCCACCAGGGCCAGCAGTCCGGCCATGATCATGTAGGGGTCGTGGATGCGCGAGGCGAACTCGTTGAGCAGGGCCTGCTTGGTCGGCTCGTCCGCGCTCGCCACCTGCGAGGCCAGGTCGCCCATGCCATGCAGCACCAGCGCGCCGATCACCAGCGGCGCGAGCATGCCGGCGAGCTTGTTGCAGATGCCCATCACGGCGATGCGCTGCGCGGCGCCCTCGATGGGGCCCAGGATCGAGATGTAGGGATTGGCCGCCGTCTGCAGGATCGCCAGGCCCGCGCCGATCACGAAGATGCCGGTCACGGCGCCGGGATAGAAGCGCTGGGTGGTGAACTGGCCGAACACGACCGCCCCGATCGCCATCACGAACAGGCCCAGCGCCATCCCCTTCTTCATGCCCGTCTTCTTCAGGATCAACGACGAGGGCAGGGCCAGGAAGAAATACGAGAGATAGAACGCGGAGGGGATCAGGAAGGCCATCGACTCGCTGACGTCGAAGGCGAGCTTGGCGAAGCCGATCAGCGGCCCGTTGAGCCAGGTGACGAAGCCGAACGTGAAGAACAGCAGGCCGATGATCGCGATCGACGCCAGGTGCCGCTGCGTGCCGCCATTGGCGGCGGCGCCAGGTGCAGTTGTGGATGACATGGAAACGGACTCCCCTCCGGACGGCGGGATGACCCGCCTGTGATATGCGCTGCCGAGGACGCCCGCGGCAGCCGTTGATGGCACGTTGTCACAACTTTGTCCTGTAAGCCAGTGGATGGCTACAAGCTACTTATACAGGCCTTTACGAGGCGAAAAGACATGCTGCGACGCAGCAATTTCACGCTTTCGTGACCGTTGTTAGCGGCTTTCGATGATTTTTTTGTCCGAACTGTTGACATCGTTGTCAAAACTGAAGCAGTCTCGGCTCGCACACCCGGGCGGGGAAAGGCGGAGGCCGGATGAAAGGGGAATGCAGCACGTCATGTCACAACTTCTTCAATCGCATGGATGTCAGCCCCTCGCGGGTGGACCGGCCCGGCAGTTCCCGTGGGATGAGGGCCGGATGAGCGCAGCCGAACGCATCGCCTCCCCTGTCGGGGGGCGCTTCATCGCGGCGGACGTCGGCGGCACCCATACCCGCGTCGGCCTGGTCCGCGCGGGCGCGCCCGGCGAATCGCCGATCGCGGTGCTGGCCCATCGCAAGTATGCCTGCGCCGACTACCCCGGCCTGGCCGAGATCCTGTCGGATTTCATCGCCAGCATCCCGGGCGGTGCCGGCCGCGTCGAGAGCGTGGCGATCGCCTGCGCCGGCGTGGTCCTCGACGACGCGGTCATCAACGCCAACCTGAGCTGGAAGGTTTCGCTGTCCGAGCTGCGTCGCGCGCTGGGACTGGAACGCGTGCTGTTCATCAACGATTTCCAGGCCGCCGCCCATGCCGCGCAATGCATGGACCCGGCCGACTCGACCCTGCTGACGCCGGGCATCGACGTCATCGAACCCGGTCCGGTGCTCGTGATCGGGCCGGGCACCGGCCTGGGCGCGGCCGTCCGCGTCCCGCATCGCGGCGGCACCGTCGTGCTGCCGACCGAGGCCGGCCACGCCGCGTTCTCGCCGGGCAACGCCCGCGAGATCGAGATCCTGCGCCAGCTGCAGCAGCGCGGCGCGCATGTCCCCAATGAAGACCTGGTCTCCGGGCCGGGCCTGGCCAACATCTATCGCGCCCTGTGCGCCATCGACGGCACGCAGCCGGTCACCCTGGCCCCGGCGGGCATCACCGCCGCCGCGCGCGAGGGCGACGCGATCGCCCGCGAGGCGGTGCTGACCTTCTGCGCCCTGCTCGGCAGCGTGATCGGCGACCTGGCGGTGACCAGCAGCGCGCGCGCGGTGTTCATCGCCGGCGGGATCCTGCCGCAGCTGAAGGATTTCCTCGCAGACAGCCAGTTCCTGGCGCGCCTGCGCGACAAGGGGGCGATGCAGCCGGTGCTCGAGCGGCTGCCGGTACGCCTGATCGAGAACGACCGGCTGGGCGTCATCGGTGCCGCCAGCTGGTACCTGGAGCATGCGCGCACCGAGTGAACCGCCGTAGCAACGAAGCGCCGCCCGGTCCGCGCCGGTCGGCATCGACATCCCGGACGACGCCAGCCCCGGCAAGAAGGGAAGCGCCGCCCGGACACGAAACCGAGGGAGAGAGAACACCATGAAGCTTCGCAAATCCATGCTGTCGGCGAGCATCGTCGCAGCCCTGATGGTTTCGGCCACCGCGACCGCACAGGACGCTCCGGCCGAGCCCCAGTCCGACAACACCCAGGCCGCCGGCGCCCGCGACGACGCCACCGACCTGGACACCATCATCGTCACGGGTATCCGCGGCAGCCTCGAGAAGTCCCTCGACACCAAGCGTGACGCGGCGACCCATGTCGAGGCGGTCAGCGCCGAAGACATCGGCAAGCTGCCGGCCAAGAACGTGGCCGACGCCCTGCAGCAGCTGCCGGGCGTGAACATCAGCTCCTCCAGCGCCAGCGAGGGCGGCTTCGACGAAGCCGACCGCGTCAGCCTGCGCGGCACCAATCCCAGCCTCACCCAGACCCTGGTCAACGGCCACAGCATCGGTACCGGCGACTGGTTCGTGCTGAGCCAGGTCGCCAACGTCGGCCGCAGCGTCAGCTACTCGCTGCTCCCGGCCGAAATCGTCGACCAGGTGGTGGTGCACAAGTCCTCCGAGGCCAAGCTAGTCGAAGGCGGCAGCGCCGGTTCGGTCGACATCGTCACCCGCAAGCCGTTGCAGTACCCCGACCAGCTGACGATCTCCGGCTCGGTCGGCGCGGTGCATTCCGACCTCGCCGGCGAGACCGACCCGCAGGTCAGCGCGCTGTTCAACTGGAAGAACGACGCCAACAACGTCGGCGTGCTGCTGCAGGCCTTCTACCAGGAGCGCAGCCTGCGCCGCGACGGCCAGGAAGTGGTCGGCGGCTACGGCCAGATCGCCTACGACGCCCCGTTCACCGCGACCAACCCCGACCTGGCCGGCG
>JAUIJO010000308.1 GCA_030431185.1 Gammaproteobacteria bacterium
CTGGCACTGCTCGCGCGCGTCGCGGTTCGGGCCGACACTCGCGATCATCCCTTCCATGCCAAAGGCGACGTTACCGGCATCGAAGGCTTCGGTCACGCCATCGGTATAGCAGAGCAGGGTCATGCCGGGTTCAAGACGACCCTCCCAGCGCGGGAAATCATGGGTGACCTCGAAGCCCAGCGGCGGTCCGGTCTCGACCTCCAGCGTCTCGACCCGCCCGTCCGGATGCAGCAGCAGCGGCGGATCGTGTCCGGCGCTGGCCAGCACGCAGTCGCCGGTGCGCACATTGATGCGGCCGCACAGCACGGTGGCGAACATGCAGGTGTCGTTACCCTCCACCAGGCGTCGCGATGCGCGCGCGAGCACGTCGGGCGGGTCGCCGCTGGCGCGCGCGGCGACCTCCAGCACGGTGGTGCTGCGCGCCATGAACAAGGCCGCCGGCACGCCCTTGTCGGACACGTCGCCGATCGCGAACCACAGGTCGCCGTCCGCGAGCTCGACGAAACTGTAGAAGTCGCCGCCGACCGCCTTGGCCGGCTCCAGCTGGGCGTAGGCCTCGAGGTGGTGGTCGGCGCGATCGATGACGCGTCCCGGCGGCAGCATCGCCAGCTGGATGTCGCGGGCGATCGACAGCTCGCTCTCGAGCTTCTGCCGCGCCGCGCCCATCTCCTCGATCTCGCTCAGCTGCTGCTGGATGGAGGTGCGCGCGTGCTCCAGCGTGCGCGCCATCACCCCGACCTCGTCGCGCCGCCGGGTATAGGCGACGGGGCTGTCGTAGTCCCCGCTGGCAAGCCGCGCGGCGGACTCGGTCAGGCCCTGCACCGGCGTCGCGATGCGCTTGGCGAGCCGCCGCACGACGAACATGCACACCAGGCTCAGCAACAAGCCCGCCAGCGCGATCAGCACCAGCACCTGCTGTGCCCGCTCCATCATCAGTGTCTGCGACTGCGAGACCATCAGCATCCAGCCGCTGTCGCCGACCGGCTCGGCCACCGTGTAACGGGACTCGCCGTTGGCGGCATTGACGTGGGCGAAGGCGAGATAGCGGCGCTCGCGGATCGCCTCGACCAGCGGCGCGAGGTCGCTGCGCCCGAGCGCCGTGACCAGGGCCTCGATGGGGCGCTGCTCGCGGGTGACGTCGACGTAGCTGTCCATCGCCAGGGTGCCGTCGGGCGCCACCAGGGTGACCCGCGAACCGGGCAGGTGGGCCAACGCCTCGAGCTCCCGGGTGAGCGTCTCGACCGGCAGGTCCAGGCTCACCATGCCGCGGCTGCGGCCATCGGCGCCACGCAGGGGTGCGTTGTAGGTCACCGTCCACACGTGCCCGGCGGTTTCATTCAAGTACGGCTCCGACCACCAGCCCTGCATCGCGGCCAGGCTGCGCTGGTACCACGCCTGGTTGCGATAGTCGTAGCGGGTGTCGATGAAATCGCGGCTGTTGCCGTTCGCGGCCGAGTACACGGCGTAGGCGGGCTTGCCGTCCAGCGGCTCCAGTGCGAGCAGCCCGCCGATGCAGCCGGGCGTGGCCGTCACCAGCGCGCGCAGGGTCTGGGTCAGCTCGTCGGGCGCCAGGCTCGAGTCCGCGGCCAGGGTCGACAAGCCCTGGGCGGTGACCGTGGTGGTGTGCATCACCGTTTCCAGGTGGTCGGCCGCCTGGCGCGCATTGGCCATCGCGTCGAGCCGGCTCTTCTCGGCGAAGTCGCGGTGCAGGTAGGCGCCGATCGCGCCGGTCAGCAGCACGACCACCGCGACCGTCATCACGCCGGTCCATAGCGCGATGCGCGTGCGCAGGCTGTCGCGGACGCGGACATGGTTCGGACCGCTCGCGCGGCCGGCTGGCCTGGCTTCCTGCATCGCTGGGATCCCCGGGCGGCCGCACGGGGCGGCCAGCCGGCAGTGTAGCCATGCCCGATGTCAGCGCCGCGTGGACGCGGCCCGGGGCGGGTCCCGATCCATGCGCCACCGCATGTCCCGGGACAGGGCGCGGACGCGACCAAAGCCGCGTCTAGCGCTGTCACCGGCCCTGCTAGAATCGGGGGTCTGACTCTCTCTATACCCCTACGACCGAGGCGTGGCCACGGGGCCGCGAATTCAATGAGCCCGACCTACGAAAGCCCCTTCGCAGACCTGCTGCACAACGATCCCGACCCCACCGAGACCCAGGAATGGGTGGAATCGGTCCAGGCCGTCATCGCCAACGACGGCGCCGAACGCGCCCACCAGCTGCTCGAAGGCATGGTCGAGGTCACGCGTCGCGCCGGTGCGCACCTGCCCTTCGCCCCCACCACCGAATACATCAACACCATCCCGCCGCACCTGGAGCCCAAGACACCGGGCGACCAGACCATGGAGTGGCGCATCCGCTCGCTGATCCGCTGGAACGCGATGGCGATGGTCGTGCGCGCCAACCGCAAGCCGGGCGACCTCGGCGGACACATCGCCAGCTTCGCCTCGGCGGCCACGCTCTATGACGTCGGCTTCAACCACTTCTGGCGCGGCCCCGACGGCGAGCACCCCGGCGACCTGATCTGCGTGCAGGGCCACAGCTCGCCCGGCATCTACGCGCGTTCCTTCCTCGAAGGCCGCCTGAGCGAATCCCAGCTCGAC
>JAUIJO010000309.1 GCA_030431185.1 Gammaproteobacteria bacterium
TTGTCGAAGGTCGACGGGCGGGTGTCGATCTTCCTCGAGCCGATCGCCCTGTACATGACCAAGGACCTGTACGAGGCGGGCGACGGCGCCTGGCTGACCGCCTATCCGCCCCCGGGCGAGGCGATGGTGCTGGGCGAGGGCCGCGTGTATGGCGAAGGCCACGACGACCTGGTGGTGTTCACCTATGGCAACGGCGTGCCGATGAGCCTGCGCGCAGCGCGGTCGATCGAGGCCGCCCACGGCTGGAAGTGCCGGGTCGTCGACCTGCGCTGGCTGGTCCCGCTGAACGTCGACTACATCCGCGAACAGGCCCGCAGCGCCCGGCGCATCCTAGTCGTCGACGAAGGACGCCAGAGCGGCGGGGTGGGCGAGGGCATCGTCACCGCGATCGTCGAGGGCGGTTTCGGTGCACGCCCGTATGGACGCGTGGTGGGGGCGGACACCTTCACCCCGCTGGCCGGTGCCGCATTCGCGGTCATTCCATCCGAAGCCGCGATCGTGGAGGCGGCCGCCGCGCTGACCTGAGGACAGCCGGCATCCGGTACCGCCGGGTCAGCGCGCCAGGCCGGCCAGCAGCGGTTCGGGGTCCAGCCGGATGTCGACCACCCGTGGCGCCGTCGCCGCCTCGCCCTCGACGGGAATGACGGCGAGGCAGTGCCGGCCATCGCTGGACACCGAAACGACCGTGCCGATGGCGCGCTCGCCCTGTAGGACGTCCGCACCGTCGGCCACCGGCGCCTCGGCGCCGAAACAGGCCAGCCCCCGCTTGGCCTTGCCCAGGAAATGGGTGCGGGCGACGATTTCCTGGCCGGGATAGCAGCCCTTCTTCACGCTGAAAGCGCGCAGGCGCTCCAGCGACAGTTGCTGGGGCGTCCAGTGCTCGGCCTGGTCCGGCGCGAGGCGCGGGAGGCCGTGGCGGATATCGGCATCCCGCCAAGGCCCGTGTCCATCGTCGCCGGCGGCGGGTTCCCCGGTGACGCGCAGGGTCCGCGGTCCGCCTTCGCCGCCCATGTCCAGTTCCAGCGTGCCGTCGTCCAGGCGCGCCGACCGCGCACCCTCCGCCCGGAGCGGCGGCGAGAAGCCGCCCGCGACGGACACGCCGGTCGCCGGCTCCAGCACTAGCCTGGAGCGGAACACGAAGCGCCGCAGGCGCTCGAGCAGCGCTACCGGATCCGCGTCCGGCAGCAGCAGCCACAGCGTCGAGGCATCGACGCGCAGCAGCGCGAACAGCGCGATGACGCGGCCCTTGGGGGTCAGCCAGCCATTCCAGTGCCATTCGCCGTCCGCCAGCGCCTCGACATCGTTCATGAACTGGGCCTGCGCGAAGCCCCGTGCATCCGGCCCGACCAGGGTCAGGATCCGGTGTCCGGGCAGGGCGAGAAGGGCGGCGGCGGGCGGTCGTGGGTTGTCAGACATGGGGGCTGGACTTAAGCTTGAACGCTGTGATGATAGGCGAAACGACCCCCGAACCCGTTCCCGAACCGCCTGCGGCCGCTGCCGGAGTGCCGGAAGACAGCAGGCACGCGCCCGCCGAGATCGGGGGCAGGGAGGGCCCGGAGCCCACGCGCTATGGCGATTGGGAAAAGAACGGTCGCTGCATCGACTTCTGACCCGGCGTCACCGTCCAGCCTTTCCATCCATCCGATGCTCCCTTCCGCCACGCGGCGCTGCCGCCCAGCCGAGATGCCATAACGCTCATGGCGAACCCCCAACGACCCTTGTCACCCCACCTGCAGGTGTACCGCTGGCAGGTCCAGATGGTCTCCTCCATCCTGCACCGGGCCACCGGCATCATCCTCGCCGTCGGCGCACTGCTGTTCGCCTGGGCCCTTGTCGCGCTGGCCGCCGGTCCCTCGCAATGGGCGACCGTCACCGCATGCGCGACTTCGCCGCTGGGCTTCGTGGTGCTGTTCGGCTGGAGCTGGGCCTTCGCCTACCACCTGCTCAACGGCATCCGCCACTTGGTGCAGGACGCGGGCTATGGCTACCGGATCGCGAGCTTCGTCCGCAGCAGCTGGACCAGCGTGTTCGGCAGCCTGGCCCTGACCGCGCTGGTCTGGGTCGTCGCCATGACCTTGCGGGGTGCCGCATGAACCGGCCCGACAACCTGCGCAATCCGCTCAAGACCGCCCGCGGCCTGGGCTCGGCGAAGGACGGCACGCACCATTTCATCGTCCAGCGCATCACCGCCGTGGCCCTCGTGCTGCTCGGCCTGTACGTGCTGGGACTGCTGGTCGGCCTCGCGGGCCAGGGCGACTTCGCCGCCGCGCGCGCCGCGGTCGCCAGCCCCTTCAACGCGGTCGTCCTGGTCGCCTTCCTGCTGGCGATGTTCTGGCACGCCCAGCTCGGCCTGCAGGTGGTGATCGAGGACTACGTGCATGGCGGCGTGGCCGTCGTCGCGCAACTTGCCGTCCGTTTCATCTGCGTTCTCGCGGCCATTGCCAGCGTGCTCGCCGTCATCCGCATCGCGCTGGGATAAGCACACATGCCTGCCTACAAGATCCATGAACACAGCTTCGACATGGTGGTCGTCGGCGCCGGCGGCGCCGGGCTGCGCGCCACCTTCGGCCTGGCCCAGAAGGGCCTGAAGACCGCCTGCA
>JAUIJO010000310.1 GCA_030431185.1 Gammaproteobacteria bacterium
GGTGATTGGCCTGCCGTTCATCGTGGAAGCACCCGGCCCTGCGCTTGGCGATGCGCTTAACGCGGCCTTCGCCTGGCCTTGGCGGACATTTGATGTGCCGCGTGGGAGTGTCGACACGAGCATCCCCGGCCAGCGACCGCCGGTCCACGAAACGGAGACGACCATGCCCTACGACAGCCTCAGCGATTTGCCCGCCAGCGTGCGCGACCACATCCCCAAGCATGCCCAGGAGATTTACAAGGAGGCCTACAACAGCGCCTGGCGGCAGTACGAGGATCCCGACGACAGGCGCGGCGACGCCAGTCGCGAGGAGGTCTCCCACCGCGTGGCGTGGGCGGCCGTCAAGGAAAAATACGAGAAGGGCGATGATGGGGACTGGCATGCCAGATGAACGCAAGCATGTCCCCGGCCCGCCCTGTCACTCCAGGCTCATCCCCGTCGCGCGACAGTGGCGGGCGGCGGCATCCACGACACGCACGGCGTCGACCGGGCCCCAGGGTTAGAGAACCTGCCGACGCTGCTGGTGTACTGGCGCACGACACGCCCATCCCATGAACACCCAAGAGGAGTCCCCCATGAAAATCGCGGAAATCATGACCACCGAAGTCGCACTCGCAGCCCCGGGCGAAAGCCTGCAACGCGCCGCGGACACGATGCTGTCGAAGGACGTCGGCTGCCTGCCGGTGGGCGACAACGGCAAGCTGGTCGGGATGCTGACCGACCGCGACATCACCATCCGCGGCATCGCCAAGGGCCTCGGCGCCGACGCGACGGTGGGCGAAGTGATGAACCGCCAGGTCCGCTACTGCTACCAGGACCAGGATGTCGACGAGGTCGCGCGCAACATGGCCGAACTGCAGGTGCGCCGCCTGCCGGTCGTCAGTCGCGACAAGGACCTGGTCGGCATCGTATCGCTGGCGGACTTCGCCCACAGTGGCGAGACGCGCTCGGCCGACCAGTTGATGAAAGGCGTGGCGGTCCCGCACAACTGACCCCGCCCCGGCGACGCCCCGACGACATCATGCGTCGGGGCCGTCCCTGCTCAGTCTCGATCAAGTCCTCGCCCTTCCAGGCGTTCGTCGGCAGCCTCCGCGCCGCGCGCCTGCAGGCGAACGTTTCGCCGGTAGATGAGCTGGCCCGCGACCGCGGTCGCCAGCAGGGCGGCGTTGGTCGCCACGAACACGGCGTTGTCGATCAACGCGCTGTAAATGGTGAAGCCGAGGCTCGCCAGCATCTGCCCGATGAACAGCCATGAGGACACGCCTTCGGTCCGGCGCTCTTTCCACTGCACCCGCACCTCGCGCCCCAGCGTCGCCAGGAGGACGCCGGACGCCGCCCAGCCGAGCCAGTCGACCCCGTCCATCACCGCCTCCCCGTCGCCGCGACGCTAGCCACGCGGACCGCCCATGACCGGCAACACCACGCCATTCACGTACGAGGACATGACCGGCGAGGCCAGGAACACATAGGCGGGGGAGATCTCCTCGGGCTGCGCCGGCCGGCCCATGTCGCTGTCGGCGCCGAACCGGGCCACGTCCGCGGCCTCCCGGTCGGCCGGGTTGAGGGGCGTCCACACCGGCCCGGGCGCCACTGCATTGACCCGGATGCCACGCGGCAACAACTGCCCGGCCAGGCTCATGGTGAAGGCGTGGATCGCGCCCTTCGTGGCCGAATAGTCGAGCAGCGCCTTGCTGCCGAACAGTGCCGTCTCCGACCCGGTGTTGATGATGCTCGCGCCCTCGCCCATGTGCGGCAGCGCCGCGCGCGCCATGTGGAAATAGCCGCCGATGTTGGTGCCCAGGGTCTCGTCCAGCTGGGCATCACCGAGGTCTTCCAGGCGTTCGACATGCTGCTGGAAGGCTGCGTTGTTGACGAGTATGTCCAGCCCGCCCAACTGCCTGGCCGCCTTGTCGACGGCGCGCTTGCAGAAGCGGCTGTCCTTCACGTCTCCCGGGTGCAGGTAGCAGGTCCGGCCCTCGGCCTCGACCGCCCGGGCCGTCGCCTCCGCATCGCCATGTTCACTGAGGTAGAAGACCGCGACGTCGGCGCCTTCCCGGGCGAACAGGACCGCCACGGCGCGGCCGATCCCGGAATCCGCGCCGGTGACGATCGCCTTCATTCCCTCGAGCTTGCCGCTGCCCCGGTAGTCCGGCGCCTCGAAGCGCGGCGACTCGCGCAGGTCGCGCTCCCGTCCAGGCTTGTCGAGATGCTGCGCGGGCATCGGGGGGACGGGCTGGCGGCGGGCGCCCGCCTGGACCGGCTTGTCCTTCTTCTTCGAATCGCCGATGGCGGCGTTCGCCGCACGCGCCTTTTCCTGCAGGCCGCGCTGGCGGCGCGCGACCGCCTCTCCGGTGCGGGCCGCCGCCGACGCGGGCGCCTTTGCCGGCGCAGCTGTCTTCCTGGCCTTGCCCGTCTTCGGCGCCCTCGGGGCGGCCTCGCCACGCGCCGCCTTCTTTGCGGGTTTCCTGCTGCTTGCCATGGCATCTCCTCCAGCTTGGTTGGTCGTGCGTGTCCTCCCCTTGTCCTCCTTCTCGACTCAGCCCGGCGGTCGCTCTTCGCGCCGCGGCGCGCGGCGGTCGCCGAAGAACGCGCTGGCC
>JAUIJO010000311.1 GCA_030431185.1 Gammaproteobacteria bacterium
AGCGCGCGTTCGGCCTCGATCCGGTCAGCCAGGGCGCGCTGGCGATCTGCGGCTTCGGCTGGCGCGGCCCGGTCATGGAAACCGCCGAGCTCGACCCCGGCGGCGAGGTCTGGGCCTCAGCGACACCCTGAACGCGGCCGGCATGACCGGGGGTAGTCGACAGGATCGGCAAAGCTGGGTTAGCGTTTCCGAACCCCCATACTCGATATTGGACAGAACATGCGCAAGTGGAAAATGGTGGCCGTCGCGGCCCTGATGGCAATGGGCGCGTCCGCCGCGGCCCTGGCCGACGTGCCGGCGTCGCTCGACCTGGACGCCATCCGGACCCAGCAGGCCGAGATCCGCGCCGGTGCCAACGCGGGGACCGGCTTGTACGAAGACATGACCGAGGCCACTCGGCGGGACCTGATCTCGCGGCAGGACCGGGTCCTGAGGACGATCGATGGCAAGGAGACCTCCGAGCAGTTGACCGAAGACCAGCGCATGGCCGTCTTCAACGACCTCGAATGGATCGAAGCCGCCATCAACAAGGCCGAAGGCGAGCGCATGGTCTGCGAACGCCGCAAGAAGCTGGGCAGCAACCGCACCGAGCGCGTGTGCATGACGGTCGCCCAGCAGCAGGAGATGCGCGAGCGTGCCCGCCAGGAGTTGATGGGCGACGTGCGGAACATGCGCGTGGGCAACTGATCGGCGCTCCATCGCAGGGCCGACGACACGGCGGATGATCCGGGAAGGGGCGGCATGGACCGCCCCTTCCTGCCGTGGATCACTGCAGGCCCGGGTTGACCCGGGAGGCCCATGGGCCTGCAAGTCTTGAGCCGGCGGGCGGGGCGCGGATCCCCGATGGCTGTGTACCGCGCCCCGGCCATCTCGATTGATGGGAGCCGCCCGCAGCGGTATGGTCGGGGTTCCCACGGATCCTGGAGTCCCACGATGAACGGTCGCAGATATGGGGTGGGCATCGCCCTGGTATTCGCATCGACGCTGGCATTCGCCAGCGCGAACAAAGTCGGGCAGATCCTCGAACAACAGCGCGAGATCCGCGAACAGACCGAAGGTTCGACCGGCGACTACGCCCGCTTCGACCCCCGGGCGCTGGCGCAGATCGAGGCCGCGCAGGACCGGATCTTCAGCCTGCTCGACGGTGTCAGCACGGTCGATCAGTTGCCGCCCGACCAGCAGGCGTCGCTGTTCAACGCGCTGGAGCAGGTCAAGGCGGTGCTGGCCGACAATGAAGACGACCGCCAGCACTGCTGGCGCGAGCGCAAGCTGGGCACGACCATGAAGGAAACCCGCTGCGCGACCGTCGCCGAGATGCGCGCGGTCCAGGAGGACACCCGCAACTACCTCAACCGCGGCCAGCGCTGCGGGGCCAGCGCCACCTCCGACTGCGGCAGCGGGCGCGGCCTGGAGTCGGCGACCGGGCGTTGATCCGGGGGTGGCGCGCGGGCCACGCCGGTTTCATCGGCCGGTCCGTCGCCCAGTGACTCCAAGGGCTGGCATCGCCAGCCGATGACGAAGGAGGTGGACATGCGAGCGTTCCTGCGATTCCTGCTGCCCGTCTGCATGCTGTGCCTGGCGGTCGGCGGCCCCGTGTCCGCGCAATCGCCGCCCGACGAAGCCCCGGGGGAGGCGGCCATCGAGGACGTCGACGGCCTGCAGGTCATCCTCGAGCAGCAACGCGACCTGCGTGCGAGCCTGGACGAAGGCGGCATCGAGGGCCTGACCAAGCGCGAGAACAACCGCGTGCGCGAGGCGCAGGACAAGGTGTTCGCGATCACCGAGGGCGCGTCGCGCCTGGACGAGCTGGACATCAACCAGAAGGTCGAGCTCGAGAACGCGTTGCAGCAGATCAACACCTACGTCCAGGGCAGTTCGGCCGCCGCCGACGGGCAGACCGTCTGCTGGCGCGAGCGGGTCACCGGCTCCAAGCGCAAGACCACGCGCTGCGGCACCGAGGCCGAGCGCCTTCAGGCGCGGCAGGGCGCGCGCGCCTACCTGGAGCGGCCCAAGGCCTGCGGCGCGGATTGCGGCAACCAGCTTTGATCCGCTGCCCGCAGGTGTGGGAGGGTCCCGGCCCAGGCGGACGGCGCGCCCTCCGCCGTCAGCCGCCCGTGCCGTCCCGGCGCATGCCGGGCCGGGAACGTGGGCGGGGCTGGTTCGCCTCCTGGTTGCGCGGTCCAACCAGCGAGAGATCAGGCCTCCCGCCGTCCCCGAAGAGGTAGGCGTCGAACCATCGGCGGTTGTGTTCCATCGCCGCGAGCTTGTCGCGCGGCGTCCCGAACCCGTGGCCGGCGTTGTCGTAGATAACCAGTTGGGTCTCAACGCCCTGGTGCTTCAGCCCCCGGAACAGCGCCAGGGCGTTCGCGAGCGCGACGCGATTGTCGTTGCGGCCGTGTTGGATCAGGGTCGGGGTCGATGCCTGGGCCAGTGCGGAAACCGGCGATACCCGTGCATACGTCCCGGGGTTTTCCCAGGGCGTGCCGAGATACTCGCGGAGTTTGCGTGGCTGGTCGTTGGTCACGTAGTCGAGCGTGAAGTCGCTGATGCCGGCGCCCACCGAGATCGCGCGGAAGCGATCGGAATGCGTCGCCAT
>JAUIJO010000057.1 GCA_030431185.1 Gammaproteobacteria bacterium
GAAGTGATCCAGGCACTGAAACGGGACACCATCCCCAACGACGAGCTCGAGGCGCGCTACCGCAGCGTGATCGACCGGATCGACCCGATCATCCGCAGCGAACGCATCGTCGACGTGCCCAACCGCCCGATGGTGATGCGGCTGGGCACCGCCGCCGAGTCCGCCGCGCAACCGGCGCCGCATTTCCAGCCCGCGCCCCTCGTCGGCAACACCGGCCAGCAGGGCCAGTTCGTGTTGCCGGTGACGGTGCCGACCGCGGACGGCAAGGGGCTGTCCTACGATGATTTCAACTTCGACGCCGTGCGTTGGACCCTGTCCGCGCATGAAGGCCGGCCGGGGCACGAGCTGCAGTTCACGGCGATGGTCGAGCGCGGGGTGTCGCTGGCGCGCACCATGTTCGCGTTCAATTCGGTCAACGTGGAGGGCTGGGCCCTGTACGCCGAGGCCGAGATGGTGCCGTACGAGCCGGTGGACGGCCAGCTGATCGCGCTGCAGTTCCGCTTGCTGCGCGCCGCCCGCGCGATCCTCGACCCGATGCTCAACCTGGGCCTGACCGACCGCGAGAGCGCCGGCAGGGTCCTGCGCGAGAAGGTCGGCATGTCCGAGGCGATGACCAAGCAGGAACTGGACCGCTACACCTTCAACGCCCCCGGCCAGGCCGGCGCCTACTTCCACGGCTACAGCCGCATCCTCGAGCTGCGCATGGCCACCGAACTCGCCCTGGGCGACAGGTTCGACCGCCTGGCGTTCAACAATTTCCTGCTGGACCAGGGCCTGCTGCCGCCCGACCTGCTGGAGCAGGCCGTGAACGAGGTGTTCATCCCCGCGCAACGCGGAGGCTGAATGAACGCGCCCGGGACCGGCCGCCGGTCGGTCCCGGGCTCTGGCTATACTCGGGGGCCAGTCGTCCGTCCGTAGCCGTATCTTGCGAACCCTGCCCCGCCCCATCCCACCGCTGGCCATCCGCGCCTACACCGCCACGACCGCCCTGGGTCGCGGGCGGGACGCCCAGGCCGACGGGCTCGCGAATCGCCGGAGCGGCCTGCGCCGCAACGACTTCCCGACCACCGCACCCGGCGAGGCACCGCTCGATTGCTGGATCGGCCGCGTCGAGGGCCTCGAGGACGCGGCCCTGCCGGCGCGCCTCGCACGCTGGGAGTGCCGCAACAATCGCCTCGCCTGGCTCGCGCTGCAGCAGGACGGCATGCTGGCTGCGGTCGAGCAGGCCATCGCCCGGCATGGCGCCGGGCGCGTGGCGCTGGTCGTCGGCACTTCGACCTCCAGCATCGGCGCCAGCGAGGAAGCCTATGCGCGCCTGCACGAGGACGCCGACGGCGGCCTGCATTTCCCGGCCGACCTCGCCCGCGACGAGATCCACACTCCGCATTCGCTCGGCGCCTTCCTGCAGGACGCGACCGGCATCAAGGGGCCCTGCATGACCGTGGCGACGGCCTGTTCCTCGAGCGCGAAGGTGTTCGCGCAGGCCGCGCGGCTGATCCACGCCGGCGTGGTCGACGCCGCGCTGGTGGGCGGCATCGACACCCTGTGCGGCAGCGTCCTGTTCGGCTTCAACGCCCTGCAACTGGTGTCGCCAGAGCCTTGCCGCCCGTTCGACACGCGCCGCGTCGGCCTGTCGCTGGGCGAAGCCGGCGGCTATGCCCTGCTGGAGGCCGCGTCGCCGGGCGACGCCGGACTGCAGTTGCGCGGCTACGGCGAATCCAGCGACGCCCATCACATGTCCGCGCCGCATCCCGACGGCCTGGGCGCGCGACTGGCGATGGCCGATGCGCTGGCCCGCGCCGGCATCGATGCCGGCGAGGTGGGCTACCTGAACCTGCACGGCACCGCGACGCCGGCGAACGATGCCATCGAGGCGGCGGCAGTCGCGTCGTTGTTCCCCGACACCCTGCACGCCAGTTCGACCAAGGGCTGGACGGGCCACACCCTGGGCGCGGCCGGCATCGTCGAATCGGTGATCGCCCTGCTCGCGCTCGAGACCGGCCTGCTCCCGGGCATCCTCAACAGCGACCGTCACGATCCCGCCTGCGGGCCGCAGATCCGCTTCGACAATTCGGAGGCGCCCATCCGCCATGCGATGAACAACTCCTTCGGCTTCGGCGGCAACAATGCGTCGCTGGTGTTCGGGCGCGCATGAGTACGTTCTCCGCCCGCATCGAGGGCGTCGGCTTCTGGGCCGACGGATTGCCTTCCTGGGAGGCCGCGCGCCGATTCTCGCTGGACGGCACCCTGAGCGACCCCGCGCCGGGGCGGCCCTCGCCGCAGCTGCTTGCCCCCAACGAGCGGCGTCGCGCGCCGCAGACGGTGGCCATCGCGCTGGACGTCGGGCTGGCGGCCTGCCATGCGGCGGGACGCGAACCCTCGACGCTGCCCTCGGTCTTCGCATCCACCCACGGTGAACTCGGCATCACCGACTACATCTGCAGCACGCTGGCGACGCAGCCACGCACGCTGTCGCCGACCCGGTTCCACAACTCCGTGCACAACGCCGCCGCCGGCTACTGGACCATCGGCACCGGCGCGATGCAGCCGGCAACCGCGCTCAGCGCCATGCAGGCCAGCTTCGCGCAGGGTCTGCTGGAAGCGATGGCGCAGCTGGCCTGTGGCGAAGCGGCGGTCCTGCTGGTCGCCTACGACGGCAGCGCCAGCGGCCCCTTGGGCGAGCATGCCCGCAGCAACGGGCTGCTCGGCGCGGGCCTCGTGCTCAGCCACGACAGCAACGAAACCGGGCCGGTCCTGCAACTCAGCCTGGAAGACGGTCCCGCGCAACCCGGCGGAGGGCGGCTCGCCGCCCGCGCCACCGCCAACGCCAACGCCATGGCACCGATGCTGCCGTTCTTCGATGCGCTCGCCGCGGGGGCTCCGGCGTCCCTCTCCCTGGACGCGGGCGCGGGCCGTCGGCTCGCGATCGCCCTGCGCACCGGTGCGATCGCGATGGAGTCCATCGATGCCTGAGCTCCATCGCGTCGCGGTGCTGATCCCCGCGCTCAACGAGGCCCTGCGCATCCGTGGCGTGGTGGAAGCGGCGCTTGCACTGTGTCCCAACGTGATCGTCGTGGACGACGGCTCCGACGACGACACGGTCGCCTGCATCGCCGACCTGCCGGTCACCCTGCTGCGCCATGCACGCCGGCTGGGCAAGGGTGCCGCCCTGCGCAGCAGCTTCGCCGAGGCCTTGCGCCAGGGCTTCGAAGGGGTGCTGAGCATGGACGGCGATGGCCAGCACGACGCCGCGGACATCCCGCGGCTGCTGGCCGCCGCGGGCCGCCACCCGGGCGACATCATCATTGGCGCCCGCCTGCGCAAGCGCGCCTGCCAACCCGGTTACCGGCGGCTGGCCAACGAGTTCGGCGACTGGGGCATCGCCTGGGGCTGCGGGTATCGCATCGCCGACAGCCAGAGCGGGCAGCGCTACTACCCCGCCGCGGTCTGCGCCCTGGACGCGGTACCGGGCGAGGACTTCGTGTTCGAGGCCCAGATCCTGATCTCCGCCGCGCGGCGCCTCGGCAGCGGCGTGGTCTCGGTGCCGGTGGAGTCGCGCTACGGACCCGGTCCACACGGTGCGGCCTCATGCCCGGGCTTCCGCCGCAGCCACTTCCGCCCCCTGCGCGACCTCTACCGCATCACCTCGCACGTGGTCGCCCAGGTCTGGACCCGCGGCAACGTCATCGCGGAATACCGGCATACCCGCGCCCACCCGCCCCGCATCGACGATCCCGAAGGCGAGTTCGCCACGATGCGGCTTGCGCCGGCGAGGTCCTCCACGCAATGAACGTCGCCGGGCCGCCGAGCGGGACGGGGACCGATGTCGCGATCGTCGGTGGCGGACTGGCGGGCCTGTGCCTGGCCCTGCAGCTGCGCCAGTCGCTTCCCGATGCGCGCATCGTCGTGCTGGAACGACGCACCCATCCCGTGCCCGAAGCGGCCTTCAAGGTCGGCGAATCCACGGTCGAGATCGGCGCGCACTACTTCGCCGAGACCCTCGGCCTGAAGGCCCACCTGGACGAGGCGCAGATCCGCAAGTTCGGCTTCCGCTTCTTCTTCAGCGACGGGCGCGATGACATCGACGCCTGCACCGAGCTGGGCGTCAGCCGGCTGCTGCCCGCGCCCTCGTGGCAGATCGACCGCGGCCGCTTCGAGAACATGCTCGCCGAGCGCGCGCTTGCCGCCGGCATCGACCTGCGCACGGGATGCGTGGTCCGGCAACTGGACATGGGCGACGACGGCGAAGCGCATCGCGTCGCCTACGAATGCGATGGCGCGATGCACGCGCTGGACGCCCGCTGGCTGGTCGATGCCAGCGGCCGCGCCGGCCTGCTGCGGCGCAAGTTCGACCTGACGGTGGACAACGGCCACGATGCGAACGCGGTGTGGTGGCGCGTGGACGGGCACATCGACCCGGACGACTGGTCCGGTGATGCGGCATGGCGGGGTCGCTGCGAACCGCCCGACCGCTGGCGCTCGACCAACCACCTGTGCGGCCCGGGCTACTGGGCCTGGATGATCCCGCTCGCCTCCGGCGCGCATTCGCTCGGCATCGTCTGCGATGCACGGATGCATCCGCTCGCCGGCATGAACAGCCATGCGAAGGCGATGGCCTGGCTGCACCGGCACCAGCCGCGGCTCGCGCGTGCGCTCGACGATCCGCGGCACGCGGTGCAGGACTTCGCCTTCCTCCGCGGCTATTCGCATGGCTGCCGGCAGGTGTTCTCGGCCGACCGCTGGGCCCTGACCGGCGAAGCGGGCCCGTTCCTGGACCCCTTCTACTCGCCGGGCAGCGACTTCATCGCCATCGCCAACACCTACATCACCGCCCTGGTCGCGCGCGACCTGGGAGCGGGTTCGATCACGGGCCACGTGGCGCTGTACGAGCAGCTGTTCCAGTCCTTCTACGACAACATGCTGCCGATCTATCGTGGCCAGTACGGCCTGCTCGGCGACGCACAGGTACTCCCGGTCAAGCTGATCTGGGACTACACGTTCTACTGGGCGATGCTGGCGCCGCTGCAGTTCGGCGGGCGCCTGGCCGACCTCGATGTCCTCGGCCGCATTCGCCCCGACCTGCAGCATGCCGGCGCGCTGAACGCGGCGATGCAGGCGCTCCTGCATGACTGGGGCGAGGCCAATGCGCGGGGGCAGGCCGCCGATCCCGCTCCGGGACGCTTCCTGGACCAGTACCGCATCGAGTGGTTCAACGCGATGAACGGCGCCCTGGACGACGCGCTCGACGAAGACGCCTTCGTCGCCCGGATCAAGGCCAATGGCGAACGGATGGCGTCATTGGCGACGGAGATCCTCGCGCGGTCGCGCGCCGTCCATCCGGCGCTCGCCGACCATGGCCTGGAGACGCTGCTGGATGGCACGTCATCGGATCACGCCGAGCCCCTGCTCGACGCGACGTGGTACGCCTTCGCCTGATCCTGCCGGCGGCAGGCCATCATCCGGTGCGCTTGGCGCACCCAGCGACTATCGGGTGCGACTACCGGGGCCACCAGCCCACGGGGATGCCCGCGCTGCGGGGCCTGGCTCAGTCGCCTGACGGTTCCGGCGCTTTCGCCGGCTCGAGCGAGCCGGGGACCATCGGCTGCCAGGTTTCCGGCGGCGGATTGGGTACGTAGATGGCGGTGCCCGTCGCATACTTGGTCTTCGGACTGATGCTCACGCCGATCCCGCCACTGCTGAACCCGCTGCCGCCATAGCTTCCGCCGCCGGCGCCCACGCCGACGCTGGTGCCCCCATAGCCGTTGGCCGTGCCCTGCAGCAGCACGCCGTTGGCGCCGACCTTGGCCGCCTCCTCGCGCAGGTTCTGCAACACCGCGTTGAGCTTGTTCTGCTCGCCGTAGGTGACCGGCCCGCTGGCGGTCTCGATCACCGCGATCTCCTCGAAGCCGCCCGGCGGCGGCGCGTTGTAGATGCGCACCTGCGAGGGATCGATCGGCGGCCGCGCCTGGCCGACCATCATCGACGAGGTCGCGCAGGCCGCGAGGAGCATCGTGGTTGCCACTGCAAGCATTGCCCGGATCATCACAGGCCTCCTTCCGTTGTCGCTCGAGATGCATCCAGTATGCGCCGGGTCGCCGCACCCGTGGGTGAACCCGGCCGCCATCCATTCATGCCATGCCGCCGTTGATCCCGATGACCTGGCCATTGATGTAGCCCGCGGCGTCCGAACACAGGAAGCCGACCAGGGACGCGACTTCGTCCGGAGTTCCGGCGCGCGCCGCCGGCACGGTCTGCCTGATCAGTTCCGGCGGGAACGCCTGCTCAACCATTTTCCCCTGGATGACCCCCGGCGCCACCACGTTGGCGGTGACGCCGCGGCTGGCCATCTCGCGCGCCAGCGACTTCGTCGCGCCATGCAGGGCCGCCTTCGCGGCCGCGTAGTTGGTCTGGCCACGGTTGCCCAGCACCGCCGCCACCGAGGACACGCTGACGATCCGTCCCCAGCGCGTGCGCGCCATCGGCAGCAGCAGGGGCTGGGTCACGTGGAAGAAGCCATGCAGGGACACGTCGATGACGCGCTTCCACTGCGCTTCCCCCATGCCGGCCATCGGTGCGTCGTCATGGATGCCGGCATTGTTCACCACGACCTGGATCGGTCCTTCGGACAACAGGGTCTCGATGGCCGCGCCGGCCGCCGCCGCGTCGGCGACATCGAAGGCCACCGACTCTGCCCGACCGCCCGCGTCCTGGATGGCGGCGACCTCGGCTTCGGCGGCGTCGCGGTTGCGGTTGGCGTGGACGATCACGTGGCAGCCATCCGCCGCGAGCTGGCGGCAGATGGCGGCCCCGAGGTCACCACTGCCCCCGGTGACGAGGGCGCGGCGGTTCGGACGGGCGATGGCGGGCATGGGCGACTCGGGTCGGGCCGGCGGATGCCGGCGGTGCCCCGATTGTCGCCATCGTGCCCTCACGCGCAAGCGCGCGGGCCGGATTCAGCGGGGGCGCCAGCCCGGTGGATACGGTGGATCGCTGTCCTCGCCGGCCAGGTCCCCGGTGATCACGAAGAACTGCTCGACGATCGCACCGTGGGCATCGCATCGCAGCGTCTGCCGCGCCTGGAACAGTCCCCAGGCGTTGCCGCCCCTGCCCTCGCCGTCGGTGCCGTCGAGGACCACGATCCAGAACTCAAGCGTGCGCTTGGCATTCGGCGCCTGCCGGATGGAAGGCGGATCGAGGAACACCACCGTCGCCTGCCCCTCCTCTCCTTCGCTCTGTACCCAGGGTGCGAAGACGTTCGAATGGGGCGCCAGGCGGTACATGTCCACCCAGGCATCGACCGGCATGCCCTCGACACAGGGCCGGTTGCTGCGCTCCAGCCAGTCCAGGCGGGCGCTCTCCCGATTCGGCACGGTGACCTGGATCTGCAGGCGATGGCCGAACTGGCCCGCCTCCGCGTAGTCCATCGCTTCCATCAATTCGATGCTGACGGGCATGTCGGCCTCCCGGGCCTGGGGTCATGCCATCAGGAACGCGTATCGGGGACCTGCGTGAAACGGTTCGGGGAACCGCGCCACCGAAGCTGCATGGAGGCCCGGACCCGCGGGACGCCGCGTGGTTGTCCGTCGTCTCGCGGGCCTTGCCTCGGCAACTCAGGGACGCGCGAGGCGGGTTTGCCGCATGTCGCCATTCACGGCGCGCAGGCGTAACGGAACACGCAGCTCCAGTCGTCCTTCACGCTGACCACGGTCCAGCCCTTTCCCGCTGCGTCGTCCAGTCCCTTGTCGAGCTTGCCGAAGTGGGATTCGCGGTCGTAGGCGGCTTCGCGCTCGGCATCGTCGTGATGGATGATCATGCCGAAGCGCGGACCCGGCCCGGAGGTCGTCCATTCGAGCATCTGGTAGTCGCCGTCGGAATTGCCGAAAGCGGCGATCGGACGGCGGCCGATGTGGTAGTGGATGCCGACCGGCTTGCCCTCCTTGTCGTCCACAAGGTTCATGCCCGGCTCGCGGGTCAGGGTCGGCACGCCGTCCTTGACCTCGTACTTGACCTTGATCTGGCTGCCCACCACCTGCTCCGGCGGGATGCCGTAGACCTCGTAGCTCCACGGCCGCATGAACTCCACCCCACCGCCGGAGACGATGAAGGTCTTGAAGCGGTTTTCACGCAGGTACTGCAACAGCTCGAGCATCGGCTGGAACACCATGCCGGTGTAGAGTTCGCCGGTCTTCGGGTGTCGGGCCGAGCGTATCCACGTATTGGCGGTCTTCTCGAACTCCGCCGTCGACATGCCGGCGTGCGTGGCCACCAGCAGTTGCATCAGGCCTTTCTCGCCGGAGGCCGCGAGCGCCGCGACGTCGTCGTCCAGCACGGCCTTGTAGGGCTGGGTGTCCTTCCACTCCGGATGCGCGGGCGCCATCGCCTTGATCCGGTCGAGGATGAAAGCCAATTGCACGTACATCGGTTGTTCCGACCACAGGGTGCCGTCGTTGTCGAACACCGCGATGCGTTCGGACGGGTGCACGTAATCGGGCCCGCCCTCCTGGCTGACGCGCGTGACGAAATCGACGATGGCCTGCTTGGTCGGCCCATCGTTCCAGGAAGCCAGCGGCTCCTGCGCGTGCGCGACGCCGAAGGCCAGCGCCAACGTGACAGTGGCCGTAAGCACCCGCTTTTTCGCTGCTGAGGTCATGATCGCTTCCCTTGAATACGTACGCGTAGTCGAGACTGGACCGGTGCGGGCGGCATGGCATGGAACGAGCCCTGCCCGTCGGCGAACGCCCGGCCGCGGATCCACGCGGCGCGTTTGCTTGCCGCCGTGCCGGCGCCAGCGGGGTTTGCTTCGTCATGCAACCCACGCCGACGACGGGATCCGTCGCCGCCGATCCATCCGACCTGAACGGTCCGTTATTGCTTGTCCACGGCAGGTGAAAGCGTGCCCGGCACGCCCATCGCCGCCCGCGTCGAATCGCGGGCGAATGCCTTCGCCTGCGAATGCCCGGCGCCCGTGGGAACGAGGCCTCGGTGGCTCGATGGCGTGGACAATAGCCCTCCATCGCAAGGCCTGGAGCGCCATTGAACCGGCGCCATAGGCATGAAACCAGGGTGAAGCCGGACCGACACGACGTCTTCACGAGCTGTCACGGGCGCGGGCGTAGCATGCCGGCATCAGCCCCGATCCAGGAACCTGCCATGGCCACCATTCCACGCCGTCGCGCACGTTGTCTTGGTTCCGCTGCCTTGCCGGGACTGTTGATGGCACTGACCGTCCTGCCCGCGCAGGCGGTCGAACCCCTGGACACCTTCAGCGTCAAGATCGGTGGCTACGCGAGCCGCTTCGACACGACGCTCTCGATCGATGGCGACGGCCGCGAGGGCACCGACATCGAACTGGACCGTGATCTCGACCTCGACCAGGACAGCACGATCGGGCTGGTCGGCATTTCGTGGCGACCGTTCGAGCACCATGAGTTCGGGCTCAACTATTACCAGGACGACGTGAGCGCGACGAAGGTGCTGGAACGCGACATCGTGTTCGACGGCGTGACCTACGAAACCAGTGCGACGGTCAAGGCCGAACGCAACCTCGACATCTACGAGGTCTACTACGTGTGGTGGGCCGCATCGCACGAAAACTGGGCGCTCGGGCCCCGACTGGGCGTGGTCTGGTATCGGCTCGACCTGGGCATCGACCTGACCGCCGACGCCAACGGCAATGCGGTCGGCGCCGGGTTCGACCGCGAGGCGGATGGCGACGTCCCCGCCCCCGCCATCGGCGGCGGCTGGCGCTGGACCCCATCCGACAACTGGCGCATTTCCGCCGACCTGGGCTACTTCAGCGCCAACATCAATGACGTCGATGCCAGCGTCACCTATGCACGCGCCGGCGTGGAGTGGTTTCCCTGGGAGAACTGGGGTTTCTGGGCCGATATCACCGCCAACCGCATCGACGGCGAACTGAAGAAAGACGACTTCCGCGGCAACCTCGATTTCAGCGAAGAAGGCGTGCGCCTGGGCGCGATCTACCGGTTCTGACCGCGATCCACGCGCCGGTGCGGTGTCGCGGTCGACATGCGCTTCAGAACCGGAACGACATGCCCAGGAACAGCCCGCTCATCTGCACGTCGTACACGTAGTCGTTGGACGAATAGTCCTGGGACAGGTAGCGGTATCCGATGTCGACGCTGCTGCCGGAGTGCAGGTAGTACCGTCCGCCCGCGATGGCCTGCCATCACAGGTCGGTGCCGCCGGCACCCGCGTCGAACTGGCCGAACAGGCCCCGGCGGTCGGACACCCGGCTGTCGCCGCGCAGGCCGACGAAGCCATCCACCCAGTTCTGCGAATCGGTGGCGCGCGCTTCGTCGGGAAGCGAGGGGCCGGCGCCCACCTTCAACGTGGTGTTGACGTCGCTGTAGCGCAGGCCGCCGATCAGGTCCAGGTGGCCGGCGTCGGTACTGCTCAGGCGATAGGTGGCGGCGAGATGGACGATCTTGTTCTTGGTGTCGACGTCGACCGTGCCGTAGCCCGCGTCCGCATAGGCATCGGAGTCCACCGACAACTTGGCGTAGAAGAAGTCCGCGGCGATGCCCCAACGGTCGCGTTGCGCATCGAACATCAACATGCCGGCGATGTCCAGATGGTCCCAGACATCGGAGAACTCGGCGTCGATGCTGCCGACGGGCGCCTGCTCGCCCAGGCCGATGTCGCCCGACAGCCCCGTCGCCCAGAGGTAGGGCGCGACGCGATAGTGCCAGTCGCCGTCCTGGCTGTCATGGGGCGATGCCTGGCCCGCGGCGGCGGCGGCGGGGGCGGCGGGGGCGAAGAATGCAACGGCGAGGCCGGCCGCCACGAGGCGGGACTGCGAGATGCGCATGGGATCGGCTCCATGTGGGGGAAGCGCGTTGCGGATGCTCCCCAAGGCATCCGTACCCGCTGTATCGCAGCGTGAAGCCGGCGTGATCAAGGTCGCGTGAAGCGTGGAGGACACGCCTTGCCGGCTTGCCCGGCCACGCGATGTCACGCATCCTGCGGGCGTCAGCCAGGGATATCGAATGAGCAGGAAGAAGCGCGGCAGCAGCGGCACGAGTGCGACCCATGCCCCATCGCCCGTCGCCGGTGACGCGGCACCGTCCCGCCCGCGTCGCATTCCCTGGCTGGTCATCGCCCTGCTTGCGGTCGCAATCATCGCAGTCGCGGCGGTCTTCGCGTGGCGCGTCGCCAACAAGCCGGCCGCCAGCTCCACCGCTGCCGCATCGTCACCCGCTGTCGGACCTGCGCAGTACGTCGGCGCCGAAACCTGCGCCGGCTGCCATGCCCCCGAGACGGAGGCCTGGAAGACGTCCCAGCACGCGCTCGCCATGCAGCACGCGAACGCGGATACCGTGCTGGGCGACTTCGGTGACACCCGCTTCCAGTATGGCGAGGTCAGTTCGCGCTTCTTCCGCAAGGGCGACGAATTCTGGGTCAACACCGACGGCCCCGACGGCACGATGCAGGACTTCAAGGTCGCCTATACGTTCGGCGTGGATCCGCTCCAGCAGTACCTGATCGCCTTCCCCGATGGCCGCCTCCAGGCCCTTGGCGTCGCCTGGGACACGCGCCCGGCCGACCAGGGTGGCCAGCGCTGGTTCCACATGTACCCCGACGGCGGCATCGACCATGCGAGCGCCCTGCATTGGACGAAGCGCGAGCAGAACTGGAACTACATGTGCGCCGATTGCCACTCCACCGACCTGCGCCGCAACTACGATGCCGCCACCGATCGCTATGCGACGACATGGAAGGACATCAACGTCGCCTGCGAGGCCTGCCATGGCCCCGGCAGCAATCACGTGGCCTGGGCGAAGGAGGGCGAGCATGATGACGCCCTGCCCCATCACGGCCTGGGCATCGCATTGGACGCACGCGACGTCGCCACCTGGCTGCCCGTCGCCGGCACCGGCAACGTGCGCCGCAGCGTGCCGTTGACGAACCACGCCGAGACCGAGACCTGCGCGGTCTGCCATTCGCGTCGCGCGAGCATCAGCACCACCCCCGGCCCAACCGGACACCTCCACGATACCCACCAGTTGTCTCTGCTCACCTCCGACCTGTACTTCGACGATGGCCAGCAACGCGACGAGGTCTACATCCACGGCTCCTTCCTGCAGTCGAAGATGCATGCCGCCGGCGTCACCTGCAGCGACTGCCACGACCCGCACACCGCCAGGCTCCGCTTCGACGGCAATGCGACCTGCACGCAATGCCATGCGCCCGCGACCTACGACACGCCACGACACCACCACCATTCGCCGGTTGCCAGCGCGACGCGGCGCAACGGCGCGCCCGGCGACGGCACGCAATGCGTCGACTGCCACATGCCCGAGCGCACCTACATGGTGGTCGACCCGCGCCGCGACCATAGCTTCCGCATCCCGCGTCCGGACCTCAGCCTCACGCTCGGCACGCCCAACGCCTGCCAGGACTGCCATGCCGACCAGGGCGATGCCTGGGCGGCCGCCGCGCTGGAGAAATGGCACGGCACACCGGACGCCGGCTTCCAGCACTGGGGCCCGGCCTTCCATGCCGCGCGCAATGGCGGCGCGGATGCGATGGCGCGACTGCAGGCGCTGCTCGACGACCCGACCACCCCGGGCATCGTCCGCGCCACCGCTCTGGGCGAGCTGCGGGCCTACGCCGGTCCGGGCCTGCTGGCCGCCATCGGCCGGGGCCTGGGCGATGAGGATGCCCTCGTGCGCCTGGCCGCGGTCGAGGCCTTGACCAGCGCACCACCGGCGCAGGCCGCACAAGCCCTGGAGGTGGCCTCGGACCCCAGCCTGGCGGTGCGCTCGGCCGCCGGCCTGGCCCTGGCCGCGGTGCCCGCAGACCGGATACCCCCTGCGAGGCGCGCGGAAGCGACCGGAGCGGTCAAGGCCTACCTGTCCAGCCAGCAGGCCTCGCTCGAGCGGCCGGAAGCCTACCTCAACCTCGGCGTCTACCACGCACGCGGCGGCGACGCCGCCGCGGCCGAATCGTCGTACCGCGAGGCGCTGCGACGCGAGCCCGGCTTCGTCGCCGCGCGCGCCAACCTCGCCGACCTGCTGCGCGCCACCGGGCGCGAGGCCGAGGCGGGCCACCTGCTCGAGGAAGGCCTCGCGCTCGCGCCCGAGGACCCCGACCTGCTGCATGCCCTCGGCCTCCAGCGCATCCGCACGGGCCGCGTACCCGAGGCGGCCGTACTCCTTGGCCGGGCCGCCCGGGCGGCACCGGACAACGGACGCTATGCCTACGTGTATGCCGTTGCGCTGCAGTCCAGTGGCGACAACGACGGCGCGATCCGCGTCCTCGACGCCGCCCTCGCCCATCGGCCAAACGATGCCGACCTGTTGTCGGCCCGTGCGTCCTACACGCTCGCGGCCGGCGACAACGACACCGCCCGCCGCTTCATCGAGCGATTGCAGGCGGCGGCACCCGAGGACCCGAGGACCGCGGAACTGGTGAAAGCACTGCGCTAGCGCGTATCGAGGCGCAGGCCCGCGCGGACCGGCGGCGCTTGCCGTCCGTGAAGGCGGCGTTCACAAGGACTGCACGTCGCTTTCTTGAGCATGAACCCGGCCTCGCGACGGCCGGCCCGCGGACACGGCTTGTTGTCGCCCTCGGTACGGGGACGGCGGCGCGCTCCGGCGGGACCCGTCCCGAGATGCCTGGCTCCCCCTTTGCCTCAAAGGAACCTGCCCATGCGCCCGCACCTGCTCACCCCACTCGCCCTGTTGCTCTTTCCGGTCACGGCTGCGGCCCAGCAAAGCGCAGACGAGCTGGCGAAGGCGCTGTCCAATCCGGTCGCGGCGCTGATCAGCGTGCCCTTCCAGTTCAACTACGACGAGACGTTCGGCGATGAGGGCTACCGCTACACGATGAATGCGCAGCCGGTGATCCCGGTGTCGATCTCCGAAGACTGGAACATGATCTCGCGCACGATCATCCCGATCACCTACCAGAAGGACGTGCGACCGGGCACCGACCAGGCCGGCTTCGGCGACACGGTGCAGAGCATCTTCTTCTCGCCCAAGACGCCCACCGACGGCGGCCTGATCTGGGGCGTGGGGCCGGCGGCGCTGATCCCCACCGGCACCGACGACCTCGGCGCCGACACCT
>JAUIJO010000312.1 GCA_030431185.1 Gammaproteobacteria bacterium
CGGCTTCGGCTTCACGCAGGAAGCCAATGATTTGCTCTTCGGAAAAGCGCTTCTTCACGTCCAATCTCCTTCTGCTTGGGGATTGGACTCCAAATCGCCGTGCTACTCAAAGGTGGGGGGACGTCGGCTGGGCGACGCCCTCCTGGTCGACGCGCTCAATGGCGCGTTGACGGATCCCTTCAACGGCGTGCTGATGGGCGTGACCGCCGAGCACATCGCCGAGCGCCACGAGATCGACCGCGATGCGCAGGACGCACTGGCGATCGAGAGCCACCGCCGCGCCGCCCACGCGATCGCCGAGGGGCGCTTCGACGGCCAGATCGTCTCCGTCCGCGTGGGTCGGCGGGGGCGGGAAACCGACTTCCGCACCGACGAGCACGTGCGTCCCGGGATCGGCCGGGAGGACCTGGCTGCGCTGCGGCCGGCGTTCAAGCCCGACGGCAGCGTCACCGCCGGCAATGCCTCGGGCATCAACGATGGCGCCGCCTCGGTGGTGCTCGCCACCGGCGACGCGGTGGCGCGGCACGGCCTGCGTCCCCTCGCCCGCCTGGTCGCCTATGCGCACGCCGGCGTCGAGCCGCTTTACATGGGCATGGGCCCGGTGCCGGCCACGCGTGCCGCGCTGGCGCGCGCCGGGCTGGGCATCGACGACCTCGACGTGATCGAATCCAACGAAGCCTTCGCCGCCCAGGCGTGTGCGGTCTCCCGCGAGCTGGGCCTGGATCCGGCCCGGGTCAACCCCAACGGCAGCGGCATCGCACTGGGCCACCCGGTCGGTGCCACGGGCGCGATCATCACGGTCAAGCTCGTGCACGAACTGCAGCGCACCGGCGGCCGCTATGGACTCGCGACGATGTGCATCGGCGGTGGCCAGGGCATCGCGGCGATCTTCGAACGCTGCTGAGGACTGCCGGGCCTAGGACTCGATCGCCGCCCAGGCGAGTTCGAACGACAAGGCCAGGCGTTCGCCCGGTTCGAGCACGCGGGGCTCGATGTTGAAGGCGTCGGGCGGTCCGGTCTGCGGCTCGACGCAGGTCGCGTGGGCGGCGCCGTCGTAGACCACCCAGTGGCTTGCGTCCGACGCCAGGCCCAGGCGCTGTCCCGCACGCTCCAGCACCACCGTCCCGACACCGACGAAGCAGTCGTCCCAGGGGCCCGGCGGCGGGGGCGCCGTGGGCGTCGTCGCGATGCCGTCGGCGTCGCGGGGATAGACCGCGCGCGGCGAGAAGTTCAGCATGTCGGGCTTGCGAAACCACGGATGCCAACCCAGTACCGCCGGCATGCTGCAGGCGCCCGCCTCCACGGACAGCTCCAGGTGCACGCTGGCCTCCGCCACCGTCACCCGTTGGCGCGCCAGGCCACCGAAGGGCCAGTGCTCGTCCCGCGGCAAGCGCAGCGCGAGCGTCGCGCCGAAGGGGTCGCGCGATTCCACCTGCCAGGGGCGCGAGAATCCGAGCCCGTGGATCGCATGGGGGGCCATGTTCACCGGCAAGCGGTAGTGGCGCCCGCCGAATCCGAATCGCCCCCCGCGAACCCGACCGGCCCAGGGCACCATGGGGTAGCACCCCCATGCGATGGTCGCGTGCGAGCCGTCCCCGGGACCGACCAGCCAGTCCGTGCCGGCGAAGCGGATCTGCGCGATGCGCCCCCCCGCGTCGGGTGCCAGTTCCACCTCGACCGCGCCGTGGCGCAGGGTGAAGGTTTCGCCCGCCGGCAGCGGTGCCAGTGCGTCGTCCAGCGGCGAAGGCGGGGGCGGATTACTCGCCATACGGTCTGATCGGCCGGATCCGGCCCTCGGCATCGTGATGCAGCTCGGTGCACTTGACGGTGCGCAGGTGCGTGAGCCCGCCCGACAGCAGGGCGTCGTGATAGAAGAGGAACCACCTACCGTCAAACTCGCAGATGGAGTGGTGGGTGGTCCAGCCCACGACCGGCGTCAGGACGACACCCCGGTACGTGAAGGGCCCGTAGGGGCTGTCGCCGACCGCATGGCACAGCAGGTGCGTGTTGCCGGTCGAGTACGACAGGTAGTACTTCCCTTCGTACTTGTGGACCCAGGGGCCTTCGAAGAAGCGGCGCGCATGGTCGTCCGCGCGTAGGGGCCGGCCCTCCTCGTCCAGGATCACGAGCTCGCGCGTCGGTTCGGCCAGTGCCTTCATGTCCGCGCCCAGGCGCGCCACGCGCGGTCCCAGCGCGGGCGCACCGCCCTCGGGCTCGTCGTGCGCGGGGTCGTGGCGGTTGTCGCGGTAAGCCTGCAGCTGCCCGCCCCAGATGCCGCCGAAGTACAGGTAGTGCTCGCCGTCGTCGTCCTCGAACACGGCGGGATCGATCGAATACGTGCCGTCGATCGGCGTGGGCTCCGCGGTGAACGGCCCTTCGGGCCCGTCCGAGACGGCAACGCCGATCCGGAACAGGCCATCGGCATCCTTGGCGGGGAAATACAGGTAGTAGCGGCCGTCCCGGCAGGCGGCGTCCGGTGCCCACATCTGCCGGTCCGCCCAGGGCACGTCGCGCAGGTGCAGCGCGACGCCGCAATCGGTGGCCTCGCCCATCGGCGAGTCCATGCGGAGGACGTGGTAAT
>JAUIJO010000058.1 GCA_030431185.1 Gammaproteobacteria bacterium
GCACCCATGGCCACCAAGCGCACCTACCAGCCCAGCAATCTCAAGCGCAAGCGCGACCACGGTTTCCGTGCGCGCATGGCCACCGCCGACGGCCGCAAGATCCTTGCCCGCCGCCGCGCCAAGGGCCGCAAGCGCCTCTGCGCCTGAGTCTGATTCGCGGCCGTCACGGATGCCAGTTTCCGTCGGCCGTCGTCTGAAATGACAGACTACCGCTTCCCGCGCACCGCGCGGGTTCGCGCGCGCAACGACTTCGATCGCATCTTCAAGCACGGCCGGCGCGTGGCGCTGCCGGTGCTGGCATTGCATTTCAGCCTCGACGACACCGCATCCGCGACGGATCCCGCCGCGGATGCCTCCGCGCGCACGGGGGTCCCACGCCTCGGGCTGGCGGTGTCGCGCAAGGTCGACCCCCGTGCGGTCGGCCGCAACCGCATCAAGCGCGCCATACGCGACAGTTTCCGCACCCTCCGGCACCGGTTGCCCGCGGGCGACTATGTCCTGGTCGCCCGTCCCGGCGCCGCCCGCCAGACCGGCGCATCGCTCCGCGCGAGCTTCCTGGAGCTGTTGCGCCGGGCCGGCGCGTTGCCGCGTGGGGACGTGGACGGCACAATGCGCGCCGACCCCCACGCTTCCGGCATGCCGCCGCTTTCCCGGCGGTCCCGCGACGACGAGCCCCCGCCGGGCTGAGCTTGTGCACTGCCTCGACCGACCGCATACATGAACGTCGGCCCGCCGGATCCTCCCTTCATTCCAGTCCCCGAGTCCCCATGAACCAGACCCGCGTTTTCCTGATCATTGCCTGGCTGATGGTGGCAACCCTCCTGTGGATGGAGTGGAACAAGGAGCAGGCGCCCGAGGCGCCCACCCCGACCACGACGACCGCGCCGGATGCCGGCGTACCCGGCGCCAGCGCACGCGTGCCGGGATCGGACGCCGGCGCGAACGTGCCCAGCGCCAACGCATCGGCGCCCGCCCCGGCGACCCCGGCCCCGGTCCGCGACGACACCGTGGCGACGGTGGTCACCGATGTCGTCCGCGTCGAGCTCACCGGCAGCGAGCTGCGCGAGGTCGACCTGCTCGGTTACGGCCAGACCGCCGAGGACGACAGCCCGCCGGTGCGCCTGTTCACCGAGGATCCCGCGCACTACTTCGTCGCCCGCAGCGGCTGGAGCAGCCAGCAGGCCGCCCCGGGCACCGCCGGTTCGTTCGAGCTGGAGGGCGACACGGCGTGAGCATCCGTCGCAGCTATACCTTCAGGCGCGGCGACTATGCCGTCGGTGTGCGCGACGAAGTCCTCAACGCCGGCAGCCAGCCCTGGCAGGGCTACGTCTACCGCCAGCTCGACCGTGTCCCGGCCATCGTCAAGAAGACCGGACCGATGAGCGCGGAGGGTTACAGCTTCCAGGGCGCGGTCTGGTACGACGGCGAATACGACCGCCGCAAGTACGACGACTTCGTCGATGACGGCCCGCTCGACCGGACCGTCACCGGCGGCTGGGTCGCGATGCTCCAGCACCACTTCTTCGCCGCCTGGATCCCGCAGGCCGACCAGGCCTCGCTGTTCGTACTCGACTCCGGCGATGGCCGCTACGGCATCGAGAGCCGCGGGCCGTCGTTCAACGTCGCCGCCGGCGGCACCGCCGTCACCGACGCCCGCCTGTGGGTCGGCCCGAAACTGGTGGAGGGCATCAAGGCCCAGGGCGTCAAGGGCCTGGACCGCGCGGTCGACTACAGCCGCTTCGACGTGTTCGCCGCGCTTGCCAACGGCCTGTTCTGGCTGCTCGAGAAGATCCACAACCTGGTGGGCAACTGGGGCTGGGCGATCATCGGCCTGGTGGTGATCATCAAGCTGGCGCTGTTCCCGCTGTCGAGTGCGCAGTACAAGTCGATGGCGCGCATGCGCAAGTTCCAGCCGCGCATCCAGCAGCTCAAGGAGCGCTACGGCGACGATCGCCAGAAGTTCCAGCAGGCCATGATGGAGCTGTACAAGAAGGAGAAGATCAACCCGGTCGGCGGTTGCCTGCCGATGCTGGTGCAGATGCCGATCTTCCTGGCCCTTTACTGGACGCTGCTGGAATCCGTCGAACTGCGCCACGCGCCGTGGATCCTGTGGATCCAGGACCTGACCGCGCGCGATCCCTATTTCGTGCTGCCGATCATCAACGCCGCCGTCATGTGGGCGACGCAGAAGCTGACCCCGGCCACCGGCATGGATCCGATGCAGCAGAAGATGATGCAGTTCATGCCGCTGGTGTTCGGCGTGATGTTCGCCTTCTTCCCCGCCGGCCTGGTGTTGTACTGGGTCACCAACGGTTCGCTCGGCCTCCTGCAGCAATGGTGGATGACCAAGCGCTACGCCGAGGCACCGGCGAAGGCCTGACGCGATCCCACGCGCCACCGGCGCTGGCACGACGGCGGGCAGTGATGCCCGCCGTCTTTCGTTCCGGGGAGGCTGGCCGGCGCGCCGCAACGCGCGTGCCACGCATGGGCAGGCCCGCCGCCTGGGGCGTGCCGGGCCCGATGCCTGACCGGCCCGACAGGTCCGGACGCGTCCCGAAGCCGAAGCCGGCGGCGGGGCATGCGACCATATCGCCATGAGCGCATCCGACCGGGACACCATCGTCGCCATCGCCACGGCCACCGGCCAGGGCGGGGTCGGCATCGTCCGCCTCTCGGGCGCGCGGGCGCGACGGATCGCGACGGCGATCTGCCACCGCGAACTGAAGACCCGCCACGCCCACCACACCCGCTTCCACGACGAAGCGGACGAGGTACTCGACGACGGTATCGCCCTGTATTTCCAGGCGCCGGCCAGCTACACCGGCGAGGACGTGGTGGAACTGCAGGCCCATGGCAGTCCGGCCGTCCTGCAGGCCCTCGTCGCCCGCTGCGTGGCGCTCGGCGCCCGCCGCGCCCGGCCCGGCGAGTTCAGCGAACGCGCCTTCCTGGAGGGGCGCCTCGACCTGGCCCAGGCCGAAGCCGTGGCCGACCTCATCGCCGCGTCGGACCTGCAGGCCGCGCGCGCCGCGCGCCGTGCCCTCGATGGCGATTTCTCGCGGCGCGTGGACGCCATCGCCGTGGACATGGTGGCGGTGCGCGTGCATGTCGAAGCCGCGATCGATTTCGCCGACGAACCCATCGACACGCTCGGCGGCGATGCCCTGCGGCACAAGCTCGACGCCATATCGAAGGATCTCGAACACCTGTTGCGTGCCGCCGAGCGCGGCCGCCGGCTGCGCGACGGCATGCACGCGGTCCTGGTCGGGCCGCCGAACGCCGGCAAGAGCTCCCTGCTCAATGTGCTGGCCGGCAGTGACCGGGCGATCGTCACCGACATCGCCGGCACCACCCGCGACCTGCTCCTGGAAACCATCCGCGTCGACGGCCTCGAGCTCACCCTTGTGGACACGGCGGGGCTGCGCGCCGGCGGCGATGCCATCGAACGCGAGGGCATGCGCCGCGCCGGCGGCGAGCTCGAGCGCGCCGACCTCGCGATCGTGGTCCTGGACGCCCGCGACCCGCTGGGCGGCCGCGCGGCGGTGGACGAGGCGATCCGGGCGGTCCCCGGCGTCCTGTGGGTCCACAACAAGGCGGACCTGCTCGGGGACGGCGCCCCCGACGGCGGCCCGGAAGCCTTGGGGGAGGACGAGGTACGGGTCTCTGCGATGACAGGCGAGGGGATGGACGCCCTGCACCAACGGCTGCGTTCCTTGGCCCGGGCGCGCGTGGGCGGCGGCGAGGGCGCCTTCACCGCGCGGGCCCGCCACGTCGAAGCCCTCGAGGCGGCCCTGCGCGAAGTGGAGGACGCGCGGATCCACCTGGCGCATGACGTCCTGGAGCTGTGCGCCGAAGCGCTGCGGCAGGCGCATGACCGGCTGGGCGAGATCACCGGCCGCATGCACGCCGACACCCTGCTCGGGCACATCTTTTCAAGCTTCTGCATCGGCAAGTGAGAAGCGCGAAGCACTTCACATTCCACCCGTCGCTAGCAGGAAATGGGAAGCGTCCCCCGAGCTTCTATCGAAAGTGTGACGGTCATCAATATTTGCTTGACAACTCCGCCTCCGAGAGGCGATTTAATGATGCGTGTTCGCACGAGCGAATTTCAGGGGAGAGTTTTACCAATGACATACCGAACATCTGATCGGTCTCGGGCCGCTGTTGCCGCCCGGACCGTGCTGTTGCTGGCCCTCGGGCTGGGTATCGCCGCCTGCGGCAAGGACGAACCGGCCACGCCGGCCGGGGGCAGCGACGCCACCGCGCAGGCGCCGGCCGAGACCGCACCGGCGGTGACGCCGGAGAACGCGGTATCGAGCAAGGTCACCGCGCTTGGCACGGACGAGCTGCGTGAAGCGGCCCGCAAGGCCTACGCCGAGAACCGTCTGTACGCGCCGGCCGAGGACAATGCCGTCGAGTACTACCTGGCGCTCCGCGAGAAGGCACCGGGCGACGCCGGCGTGTCGAGCGCGCTGACCGACCTCCTGCCGATGACCGTGATCGCCATCGAGCAAAGCGTGCAGCGCGAGGACTTCGAGGAAGCCCAGCGCCTGGCCGCCCTGTTGGAGAAGGCCGATCCGCAGCATCCCGCCCTGGCCCGCCTGAAGGGCAGCATCACCGCGCAGCAGACCGCGTCGGTGAAGCGCGCCGAGCAGGAGAAGATCAGCGCCGAAGAACAGGCCAAGCGCCAGGAAGAGCTCGAGCGCCAGCGCGTGGCCGACCAGCAGCGCCAGCAGGAAGAGGCGGCCCGCCAGCTAGCGGCCCAGCAGCAGGCCGCGCGTGAGCAGGCCGAGCGCGAGGAAGCCGAGCGCAAGGCCGCCGAAGCGCGCGCCGCCGCTGCCGCGGCGACCCCGGCACCCGCCACCAGCCGTCCGGCAGCGGAGCCGGCCCGTGCCACCGCCGCCGACCTGCGACCGATCTCGACGCCGGCACCGCGCTTCCCGGCGGCCGCGATGCGTTCGCGCACCAGCGGTGAAGTCCAGGTCGAGTTCACCGTCGGTACCGACGGCTCGGTCACCAGCGCCCGCGTGGTGCGCTCTGAACCGGCCCGCGTCTTCGATCGCGAAGCCGTCGCCGCGGTACGCGAATGGCGCTTCCAGCCGATCGCCAATCCGGTGACCACCCGCCGCACCATCGGTTTCAATCCCGGCGGCTGAGGCCCGGCCAGTACGGTCCGCCCACGGACCGGCCGGCACGCGGAAAAGAAAAAGCCCGGCGCGAGCCGGGCTTTTTCGTGGGCGGGGCGGGCGCCCCGCCCAGCGTCGGGCCTCAGCCCGAGATCGCCAGCCGTTCCTGCTGGTAGCGACGTACCGCGGCGAACCAGAGGATCGCCGCCAGGCCGAGCCCGGCCGACACGTAGACCGCCCAGACCTCGGGCGCGATCCACTCCCCGCGGATCACCTTGAGCAGCAACTGGTTCTGGGCCAGGAAGGGCACCACGTACTGCCAGAGCTGCGACTTGATCGGATTCACCATCAGCACGAAGGTCGGCACCATCGGCAACAGCATCAGCCAGACGGTATGGCTCTGCGCTTCCTTCATGCTCTTGGCGGAGGCCGCTAGGTAGGTGAGCAGCGACGTGCCGATCAACAGCATCGGCAACAGGATGAACAGCATCTTGGCGATCGCGATGAAGCTCACGTCGACCATCTTCGCCACGCTGGGCGCCACCAGGGCGCTGCCCTTGAACGAGAGCAGGGTCAGCAACAGGGTCAGCAGGCCCAACGCACAGGCGGCGGCGATCTTGCCACTGACGATCGCACTGCGCGGCGAGGGCGTGGCCAGCAGCGGCTCGAGCGACTGCCGTTCGCGTTCGCCGGCGGTGGCGTCGATGATCAGGTAGGCACCGCCCAGGAACGAGCTGAGGATCAGCAGGTAGGGCAGCAGCACCGCCATCATGCGACTCTGCTTGGCCTGCGCGCTGGCGAGGTCGCGGTTGCCGATCGCCACCGGCTGCACCACGGCCGGATCGATGCCTCGGACCATCAGGCGCAGCGTGCCCACCTGCCGGCGGTAGGCCACCAGCGCGGCGCGCACGCGCGCCACCGGGATCTCTGCGTTGCGACGGGTGCTGTCCTGGATGATGTCGATCGAGGCCGATCGCCCGTGCGTCCAGTCCTCGGCATAGTCCTCGCCGATGGCCAGCGCCACGTCTTCGTCCTGCTGCACCACCGCGGCATTGACGTCGCCCTCGGCCGGCACCGCCTTGATGCTCTGGGTGGCCAGGAACTTGACCAGGTTGGGCGCGCGCTCGATGCCGCTCACGGGAAGCTCCAGGACGCCTTCGAGCTGGGTCCGGGCGCGTTGCTCGGCGAGGTGGTTCATGCCAAGGATCATCAGCGGATACAACAGCGGCGCGAGCAGCAGGGTCATCGCCAGGGTGCGGCGGTCGCGGGAGATGTCGAGCAGCTCCTTGCGCATCACCGACGACATGGTCGCGAAGAATCCGGTGGACAGGCTCTTGTCGGTCTTCATGCGTGCAGGCCCTCCTCGGAACCGATCGCCTTGACGAAGGCGTCCTCCAGGTTGGACTCGTGGAAGCGCTCGCGCAGTTCGTCGGCCGTGCCGGCGGCGACCACGCGGCCCTTGGCGATGATGACGATGCGGTCACACAGCGCCGCGACCTCCTGCATGATGTGGCTGGAGAAGATCACGCAGCGCCCTTCCGCGCGCAGGTGCAGCAGGAACTCGCGCATGGCGCGCGTGGTCATCACGTCCAGGCCATTGGTCGGTTCGTCGAGGATCACGTTCCGGGGGTCGTGCACCAACGCACGGGCGATGGCGGTCTTGGTGCGCTGGCCCTGGCTGAAGCCATCGGTCTGGCGATCGAGGATGTCGTCCATGTCCAGTGCCTTGGACAGGACCGCGGTGCGTGCCGCCACGTCAGCGCCCGGAAGGCCGTGGAGCTGGCCGAAGTAGGCGATGTTCTCGCGCGCGGTCAGGCGCTTGTAGACCCCGCGTGCGTCCGGGAGCACGCCCAGTGCCCGGCGTACCGCGGTCGGATCCTTGGCGGCGTCGATGCCATCGACCTGGATGCTGCCGGCGTCGGGACGCATCAGGGTGTAGAGCATGCGCAGCGTGGTGGTCTTGCCCGCGCCGTTGGGGCCGAGGAGGCCGGTGATCTGGCCGTCGAGGGCCTGGAAACTGACGCCGTCGACCGCCTTGACCGTACCGGTCCGGGTCTTGAACGCCTTGTGCAGGTCGTTTGCGATGATCATGGGGATTCCTGTGTGTGTGGTAGGGCCGTCGCGCGCATCGGGCGATGCGTCGCGCTCAGGGCTCCCAGCCGTTGTAGGAGGTGAAGGGCGGGACGTAGTCGAGGCTGTCGAGGCAGGACGCGTCGAGCGCGGCCGGGTCGGTGGACTCGATGAACTGCGCGATCAGGCGAGGCATGCACCCGACGCCCATCACCCCGTGGCCCTGGCCCTTGAGCGCGAGATGCCGCGCGTTGGACAGGCCCTTCGCCACCTCCTCGCCGTACTCGGGCGGCGTGACCGGATCGAGTTCGCCCGACAGCAGCAAGGTCGGGAGGTCGCCCTCGAAGGGCCGCGTGAACGCCGGGTCGACCTTGCCGACGGGCCACGCGTCGCAACCGCTGAAGAACTGCCGGCCCTGTTCGGCACCCATGAGGGTGTCCGCGTCGGCCGGGTCGGGCGTGTACCGGGGCGCGTCCTCGGCGCAGACGACCGAGCGCTGCATCCCGATGTTCATCATGCCCTCCATCTGGCCCGACCACAGTTGCGCGATCGACATCAGCGGTTCGTAGCGGCCCTCGTCGGCCTCGTCGATCACCAGCGGGAGCAGGGCGCTCAGTTGTGGCACGTAGGACACCCCGTGCACCAGGCCCACCACGGTGTCGCCGGTCAGTGTGTCCGTCCGTGTCTCGAACGTGGTCGGATGCCGGTATTCCAGCTCGACCGGCGTCGCTTCCAGCCGCGAACGCAGGGTGCGGATCCGGGCCACCAGGTCATGCCCGAAGCGGGACTCGCACGCGGGCAGGCGGGCGCATTGCGCGTCCTGCAGGGCGAGTGCCCGGTCGAGCGCGCGCGCGAACTCGCCGCCCACCACCAGCCGGTTCGGCGCGACGCCGTCCAGCACGACGCTCCGGGTGTGTGCCGGGTACTGCATGGCGTACTGCTGCGCCACCCGGGTGCCATAGGAGCCGCCGACCAGGTTGATGCGTTCGACCTGCATGGCCGCGCGCACCGCGTCGAGGTCCGCGACCGCGTGCGCGGTGGTGTAGAAGCGGGTGTCGGCGCGGTCCTTCAGCGAACGCAGGCATTGCGCGAAGTAGGCATCGGCACCGGCCGCGTCGACCAGGTCGGCGGGATCGATCTCGAGGGGCTCGCCCTGGGCGTCACGGCAGTCGAGTGGGTTGGAACCGCCCGTGCCGCGCTGGTCGACCAGCACGATGTCGCGCTGCTTGCGGACTTCCCTCAGCGCGCTGTCCACGACCGCGGCCACCGCGGTCGCCGCCTGGCCGGGACCCCCGGCAATGAAGAACACGGGATCGTCGGTACCGCCGCTCTTGCCCTCGGCCGGCAGCCGGGCGAGGTTGAGCTGGATGCGGCGACCGTCGGGTTCGGCCGGGTTCTCGGCCACCTCGTAGTGGCCGCATTGCGCCTCGACGGTCGGCTGCCCGTGTTCCCCGCCCAGGACGCAGGGCGAGAAGTCGATCGTTCCAACCCGTTCGATGCTGGTGTCGGTTTCCCCACCCTCCGTGGGCGCGGGCTGGCACGCCGTCGCCAGGCACGCCGCCGCGAGGGCGGCGGATAACAATCCGGTGTTGCGCATGGTGTCCCCATCTGTCTTTGGCCAATCGCCAACAGCATGACAGACGGGGGCCATGCACAGAATGTGACCGATGGCCCAGCGGGCGGTGGGCGATGGCCCGCCGGCGCCGGCCGGCGGGCCATCGCGTCATTTGCTGCTGACGTACTTCTCGCGGCGGATCTGCTTCACTTCGAAGCCGGTCTCCTTCAACGCCTCGAAACAGGCATCGACCATGTTCGGGTTGCCGCAGAGGTAGGCGATGTCCCGGGCGGCGTCGGGCTCGACCTCGGCCAGGAACTGCTGCACGTAGCCCTCGCGCACGTCGGCATGGGCGTGCGTGCTGCCGGGCGCGGGCAGTTCGCGCGAAAAGCAGGGGATGAAGCGGAAATGCTCCGGGTGCCGTTCGGCGAAGGCACGGAACTCGTCGCCGTAGAGCAGTTCGGCCGGGTTGCGCGCGCCCAGCAGCAGCACCACGCGCACGCCGCGCTCGCGGATCGCCGCCTCCAGCTGCGGCAGCATCGACCGGTACGGCGTCACGCCGGTGCCGGTGGCGATCAGCAGGTAGCGCGCATTGGCGTCGCCGGGCATCAGGCAAAAGCGCCCGAACGGACCGCTGGCGTCGACGCTGCCGCCCACGTCCAGGCCCTCGAACAGCGCCGTCGCGGCGCCGCCCGGCACGTAGGACACGGCGATCTCGACCGCCTCGCCCGGCCCCATGGCGTGGTCGTGGATGGTCGCCAGCGAATAACTGCGCTTGGTCGCGGTGCCGTCCGCGTAGCTGAAGTGCACCTGGATGAACTGGCCGGGGATGAAGTCCAGCGGCTCGCCGTCGTCGCGCACGAAGGCGTAGTGGCCCACGGCGGGGGCCAGCATGCGGCGGGACACGAGCTTGAGCGGGAAGTGCTGGATGGCCACGTTGCGGAGGATCCTGTCGTCGAAGGGTGGAGCGCCGTCCGTCCGGCCGTGGACGCCGCGTGAGCGTCTGCCCGGATGGAACACAGTGGCCCGGGCCGGGGATGGCGGGACGCCTATAATAACGGCTTGCGCCGTGCCCGCCCCGGCGCCGCTCCCCGCCAAGGTCCAAGCAATGATCCAGCACCCTGCCGCTCCCCCCGCCACCGATGCCGCCGCCCCGCCGGCCCTGTCCGTGCGCGACCTGCGCAAGACCTACGACAACCGCGTCCAGGCCCTGAAGGGCGTTTCGCTGGACGTCGCCCAGGGCGACTTCTTCGCCCTGCTCGGCCCCAACGGCGCCGGCAAGAGCACCCTGATCGGCATCGTCAGCTCGCTGGTCAACCTCAGCGAAGGCGAGGTGCGCATCTTCGGCACCGACCTGGCCCGCGAGCGCAGCACCGCCATGCGCCTGATCGGCCTGGTGCCGCAGGAGCTGAACTTCAACATGTTCGAGAAGCCGCTCGACATCCTGGTCAACTACGCGGGCTTCTATGGCATCCCGCGCGAGGAAGCCCTGGTGCGGGCGGAGCAGGAACTTCGTCGCGCGCAGCTCTGGGACAAGGCCCGGATGATGAGCCGCACCCTGTCGGGCGGCATGAAGCGCCGCCTGATGATCGCCCGGGCCATGATGACCCGGCCCCGCCTGCTGATCCTCGACGAGCCGACCGCCGGCGTCGACATCGAGATCCGCCGTGGCATGTGGCACACCCTGCGCGAGATCAACGCCGCCGGCACCACCATCATCCTCACCACGCATTACCTGGAGGAAGCCGAGAGCCTGTGCCGCAACCTGGCCATCATCGACCGCGGCAGCATCGTCGCCGCCGGCCCGATGAAGGCGCTGCTGGCGAAGCTGGACGTCGAAGGCTTCCTGTTCGACATCGAGGGCCGCCTCCCCGACAACCTGCCCGCCATCGAGGGCACCACGATCAGCGCGACCGACGACCATACCCTCGACGTCGAGATGCCCCGCTCGATGGACCTCAACCGCGTGTTCGCGGTGCTGGGCGAGGCCGGTATCCGCGTGCGCTCGATGCGCACCAAGTCCAACCGCCTGGAGGAGCTGTTCGTGCGCATGACCGGCGACAACGCCGTCGACAGCACCGCCCAGGTCGCCCCGGAGCCCACCGCATGAGCACCACCGAAACCCACGACGCCACCACCCGCTTCGAGGCCAGCACCCCGGCGCGCCGCAACCTGGTCGCACTGGGCACCATCGTCCGTCGCGAGATCACCCGCATCGTGCGCATCTGGGGCCAGACACTGGTGCCGCCGGCGATCACGATGACGCTCTACTTCCTGATCTTCGGCGGCCTCATCGGCTCGCGCATCGGGACCATGGACGGCATCACCTACATGGACTTCATCGTGCCCGGCCTGGTGATGATGAGCATCATCCAGAACAGTTACGGCAACATCTCCTCGAGTTTCTTCGGCGCGAAGTTCGGCCGCCACGTCGAGGAGCTGCTGGTCAGCCCGATGCCCAACTGGGTGATCCTCGCCGGCTACGTCGCCGGCGCCGTCGCGCGCGGCCTGGCCGTCGGCGCGATCGTGCTGTGCATCGCGATGCTGTTCACCACCGTGCGCGTGCCGCACCCGCTGGTGACGCTCAGCACCGTGGTGCTGGGCGCCACCATCTTCGCCCTGGCCGGCTTCATCAACGCCGTCTACGCCAAGAAGTTCGACGACGTCGCCATCGTCCCCACCTTCATCCTCACCCCGCTGACCTACCTGGGCGGCGTGTTCTATTCGGTCAAGCTGCTGCCGGGCTGGGCCGAGACCATGACCCACGCCAACCCGATCTTCTACATGGTCAACGCCTTCCGCTACGGCCTGCTGGGCGTCAGCGACGTGCCGCTGTGGATCGCCTTCGCACTGATGATCGGATTCGTCGTCGTGCTGGCGGTGATCGGCCTGACGCTGCTGAAGAAGGGCGTGGGCCTGCGCAGCTGAGCGCAAGGCGCTGGGCAGTGTGTCCGCGCCCGCATCGTGGCATGGAGGCAGCGGCGGAAGAACGAAGAACTGGGATGCAGGTCCGCAGGCATTGGCGCGCGGAGTGCAAATCGCATCACTTTTCCACCGCTTCGAGGCGATTTTCCGCCCAAGGGTGCTTATGATCCCCCCGTGGCTGCCCGGGCCGGGGCAACGTTCCATGGTCGACCCCGCGTTGGATCCGCGGGCACGCGTTGCCAGTTGCGATCGAGGCGCCACTGCTCCCCCGCCAAGAAAAAAGGATGGATCCCCCATGGAAGTGCGCAACCCGTTGTCCGTCGCCCGGCGCAGCCTGGCCCTCGCGTTGCTGGCAGCGACCCTTTCGGCCTGTGGCTCCGGCGAACAGGCCACGGATTCGAACGCTGGCCATGACGGCGCTGCCGCGTCCCCACCCGCCGCGGGGGAATCGCCCCCGGCCGGTCCAGCACCGGTGGACGCCGCCCACGACGAAGCCAGGGTGGCGACCGGCGACGCGGGGTTCTCGATCGACGCCGTACCGGTGTCCAGCCAGCGCCTGGGCGAATTCCCCTTCATCGTCCTGCCCGATGGTTACGAGGCCATCAACGCACAGACCATGAAGGTGACTCGCGTGCCGTTCTGGACAGGGGATCGCCTGGAGCCGGTAGAGGGCAAGGCCTACATGGCCACCGTGCAGGAACGGCAGGGCAATACCTATTCCGAACTCGAGTTCGAGCGCAACATCGCGCACGTCATCAAAGAAGCCGGGGGCGTGCTCGTCACGGACTCGGCCATCCCGTCCGACGTGCTGGAGAGCGTTCCGCGCGACGTCCGCGTCGGCCTCGTCGACGGCTGGGGCGACGTCTACAACAACCCGGTCCAGACGTACGTCATCCGCACGTCCGACAGGACGATCTGGGTGCACGTGTGCAGCGACAGCGCCGGCGCCGGCCTCATCGTGCTCGAGGCCGAGGCCTTCGTGCCCACCGCGAGCCTGCTGCCGGCCGACACCCTCAAGCGCGAGATCGATGCCCACGGCAGGGTCGCGATGCAGGTCAACTTCGCCGTCGACAAGGCGGAGATCCTGCCCGCGTCGATGCCCCAGGTCGAACAGGTATCGGACCTTCTGGCCAGCGAACCGGACCTCAGGCTCTCCATCGACGGGCATACCGACGCAAGCGGTGACGCGGCCCATAACCAGACCTTGTCCGAAGCACGCGCCAAGGCGGTGCTCGCCGCCCTCGTTGCCCGGGGAATCGAGGCTGATCGGCTGCAAGCACGCGGCCTGGGCCAAGGCGAACCCGTCGCCGGCAACGACACCGAAGAAGGGCGCGCGAAGAACCGGCGCGTTGAACTGGTCAAGCTTCAGTGATCCAAGATCGGGCAGCGGACCCCCCGGTCCCCCCGATCTCCGCCCCAGGTGAACACGCGCGCCGTACGGGCCGGGGGCCGGTCCTGCGGGAAGGTCGAGCCGGCGCGCGGATGTCTGCTGTTTTCCACCCCCGATGCACAAGGAGTGCCTACATGTCCCATTCGTCGAAAATGCTGATCCCCGCCGCCATCCTCTCGTTGGCCATCCTGCATGCAGTGCCTGCGGCCCATGCCCAGGAGGGCGCGGGTGGAATGTGGGCGAGCATGGTCAAGTTGGGCGGAATGATGCACGCCACGGCGCGGAAGTGCGGTGGTTACACCGATGCGCAGCTCCACGAACTCAAGCAGAAGCAGAAGGCAACATCCGGGGAGCGAGGCGTGAGTGCGGCCGAGTTCGAGAAGGTCTTCACGGACGCCGAAGCTGAAGTGGTACGGCGGTGGAGCACGATGTCGCCCTCGCAGCAGGCGCAGGCCTGCAAGGACATCAAGCAGCAGATGTCGATGTCGCGCTGATCGCTTTCATTCGCTTGCTCGGGGCGCGGGTGCCACGCGTGAAGACGCGTCAACGTGCATCACGCGCCCCCAGAAAGTGAGCAAAACATACGCTCGAGTCTTGAACTTGTCATTGCGGCAGTGTAGCTTTCGCCTGTCCTTGCGCGACGGATTGTGACGGACTACGTCAATTGTTGCCGCGGGAAAGGGGGGTGGCGATTGCCGTGACCCGACACCAAAGCCTTGGCCTGAAAGAGGTGCCAAGGATTTCTTGACGAGTAAGGAGAGGATTTCTCATGGAACTCAAGCAGCGT
>JAUIJO010000059.1 GCA_030431185.1 Gammaproteobacteria bacterium
CAGTTGCGCGACGGCAGCGCCGAGTACGCGCAGGTCAACGTCAACTCGGCGGGCCACGACGACCTGCTGACGCGCGGCAACGGCATCCTCCGCGTGCCGGCGAACTTCAACGCCTATTACGAGTACGACCGTCCGCGCAAGGGCAACTGGGCGTGGGAGCTCGACCTCAACGCCTTCAGCGGCGGACTGTCGGGCAACGACGAGGTGGGCTACGACCTCAGCCTGGAACCGCGCTATTTCTTCAGCGATGCGTTCGCCGTGTACGCGGGCATGTTCTACCAGCACCGGCCCGACTGGCTGGTCTGGCAGCGGGACAACCTGATCGGATCCTTCGACCAGGAGCGGCTGCAGTTCAGCGCGGGCCTGGACTGGACCATCGACGGCCGCCAGGAGCTCCGGGTGAAACTGCAGGCGATCGGCCTGGACGCGGAACTGCGGCAGGCCTATCGCGTGCAGCCCGGCGGCGAAGCGCTGGCCAGCAACGACGCCGTCGACGACTTCAACGTCCGAAACCTGGGGTTCCAGGTCCGCTATCGCTACGAACTCGCGCCGCTGTCCTACCTGTACGTCGTCTACGGGCGGGGCGGCTACGACCAGGCCCCGTACTCGGATGGCACCTGGCCCTTGCTGGAGGACAGCTTCCGTCTCCACGACGACGAGCAATTGCTGGTGAAACTGTCCTACCGTTTCGAGCTCTGACCGGGGGGCAGGTCCGGCGACCATGCCTCCGGCACCAGGATGCCGAAGCCATGGTCGCGGAGGGTCTTGCGGTTGAGGCGCAGCAGCGCCTTGTCGCGCGTGACCAGCCAGCGGGCCTGGCAGGCCAGGCTGAGTTCGAGGAACTTCTGGTCGTCGGGGTCGCTGCAGCGCGGCAACGAGGGTCCGTCGGTCCCGTCCGCCCCGTCCATCCCATGCCGTCCCGCCAGGCGATCGAAGGCCTGCATCAGGACGTGCTGGCGCGCCTCGTCCAGCGCCAGCAGCGGATAGCCCAGCACGCGGCGCCATTCCTCCCGGCAGGCGTCGTTGGTGCAGGCCTGCAGGCGCGCCGCGTGCAGCGCCGCGCGCAGGGCCGAGATCCTCGGGTCCTCGAACACCAGCAGGTCCAGCCAGGCGTTGGTGTCGAGCACGACCCGCGGCAAGGATGCGCCTGGGCGCCTCAAGCGGGTCGCCCCTTGGCGGGCGACGCGGGGACGCGGCTCATCGCCGGGCCGGTGCGCCGGCCGGGGCCCGTGGGGACAGCGCCTCCAGGCGCCGCGCGACGGCCGGCCAGTCGCGCTTGCGCGCTTCGGTGAAGGCCCACCACGGTCGCGCATCGTCGTTCCCGGCGAAGGCGACGGCCGCCATGAAGGTGTCCAGCACGCAGGGATCCTGGCGCAGGCCGGTTGCTTCGCACAGGCGCAGGTAGAGGTCGACGGGATCCTGGCCGGCCAGGCCGGCGGGCGCATTGATGCCCAGCAGCCGCAGGTCGGCCGCCATCGCGGGCCCGATGTTCGGGACGTCGACGAGTCGACGGGCTTCGGCGAGCGTCGATGCTTTCGGCATGGGAGGGGCCTGGCGGGGGAGGTGCAGTCTACTCGTCGTCGTGCCGTGGCTTGTAGGCCTCCACGAGCTTCCGCTGCACCGGCGCAGGTACCGGTTCGTAGTGGCTGAAATCCAGGGAGTAGCGGCCACGACCGGCCGTGATCGACTTCAGCTCGGCGGCGTAGCCCTCCAGCTCCGACAGCGGGACCTGCGCCTTCACCACGATCTCGCCACCGCGCAGCGCGTCGGTGCCGTGGATGCGGGCCCGCTTGGCGGCCAGCCCTCCGCTGATATCGCCCATGTGCTGCTCGGGCGCGTTGACCTCCAGGTCGACGATCGGCTCCAGCACCTGCGGCCGGGCCTTGGCCACCGCATCCAGGAAGGCCTTCTTGCCCGCGGCGACGAAGGCCACCTCCTTGCTGTCGACGGGGTGGTGCTTGCCGTCGTAGACGATCACCCGGACGTCCTGTATCGGGTAGCCGGCGAGTGCACCGCCATCGAGCACCTGGCGCACGCCTTTCTCGACCGCCGGCAGGAACTGGCCGGGGATGGTGCCGCCTTTCACCTGGTCGAGGAACTCGAAGCCCTCGCCGCGGCCCAGGGGCTCCACGCGCAGGAACACTTCGCCGAACTGGCCGGCACCCCCGGTCTGCTTCTTGTGGCGGTGATGGCCCTCCGCCCGGGCTCCGATGGTTTCGCGGTAGGCGATGCGCGGCGGCCGGGACGCCACCTCGATGCCGTGCCGCTCCCGCAGCCGGTCGAGGTTGATGCGCAGGTGCAGGTCGGAAAGGCCGCGCACGACCGTCTCGTTGGTCTCCTCCTCATGCTCGACGACGAAGCAGGGGTCTTCCTCGGCCAGCTTGTGCAGCGAGGTGGCGAGTTTCTGTTCCTGCCCCTTGCGGGTGGCCTCCACCGCCAGTCCGAACATCGGGCGGGGGAACGCCAGGGGCGCCAGGTGGATGGCGTCCTCGTCGTGGCTGTCGTGCAGCACGGCGTCGAAATGCAGGTCGTCGACCTTGGCGACCGCGGCGATATCGCCCGGGACCGCCTGCTCGACCTCGACGTGGTCCTTGCCCGTGAGCTTGAACAGGTGGCCCACCTTGAAGGGTTTCCGGCCGTCGTCGATGAACAGCTGGCTGTCGCGGCGGACCGTGCCCTGGTAGACGCGGAACACCGCCAGCTTGCCGACGAAGGGGTCGTTGACCACCTTGAAGACATCGGCGATGACGTGGGCGTCCGGGTCGGGGCGGGCCTCGAGCGGAGTCGCATCGGCCCCCACGCCCTTGGCGAACGGGGGTGGATTGGCCTCGCCGGGGTGCGGGAACAGGCGCTCCGCGACGTCCAGGAGCGCGGCCACGCCGACCCCGTCGCGCGCGGAGCAGAACAGCACCGGGACCAGGTGGCCTTCGCGCAGGCACTGTTCGAAGGCGTCGTGCAGCTCGTCGCCGGACAGGCCGTCCTCGCCCAGGTCGAGGTAGTGCTCCATCACGGTCTCGTTGACCTCGACCACCTGGTCGATGATCTTCTGGTGCCAGTCGGCCACCGGGCCGAGATCGCTGTCGCCGGACGACGCGCCGAAGCAGTCGACCACCGACCGGCCGCCCTCGGCGGGGAGGTTGAGGGGCAGGCATACCGGGCCGAAGGCCTCGCGCAGTTCCTCCAGCACGCGGCCGCAGTCCGCCCCCTCGTGGTCGATCTTGTTGACGACGATGGCGCGGCACAGCCTGCGCCCGCGCGCGTACTCCATCATCCGTCGCGTCCCGTACTCGACGCCGTGGTCGGCATCGACCACCAACAGCACGGTCTCCACCGCCGCCAGGGCCGACAGCGCCGGACCGCGGAAGTCCGGGTAGCCGGGCGTGTCGATCAGGTTGAGGTGGACGCGCCGGCCCGAGGCGGCCTTGTGGTCGATCGACGCGATCGCCGCGTCCAGCGAGTGGCCGCGCGCCTTTTCCATCGGGTCGAAGTCCGAGACCGTGTTGCCGCGTTCGACGCTGCCTGCCGTCTGGAGGGTGCCGCCGGCGTGCAGCAGGGCTTCGAACAGGGTGGTCTTGCCGGCGGCGGGGTGGCCTGCCAGGGCCACGTTGCGGATGTCCTGCGTGCTGTACGACATGAGGCCGTGTCTCCCATCGGTGGTGGGAGTCCGGCCATCGACGGCCGGGCTCCTGCGGAAAGTCCGCAGTTCGGGCGTCATGGCTGTCCGCGTCGGAAGCGCTGCCATCCGAGGGCGTTGGGCGCTCGGCGGGCGGTCATGGCGGGGTCCGGCCAGGGCCGGGCCCCAAGGCTCGCGCCAACCGGGCGCCGGGTCAAGTAGGGCCCCACGACGGCGCCCCCTCACGTGCCGCCCGCGCGACGCATGCCACCATGGCCCGGCGCAGGACACCCGCGCGCATCCACCCGGCGAAGCGGCGACTTTGCCCCGGCACCCCCACACGAGGAGACACGAGATGGCGTTCAAGCGTTATGCCGATGCGGTCTGGCAGGGCGACCTGCAGGCAGGCAAGGGCACCATGAGCACGCCGCAGAGCGGCTTGTTCGATGCCCAGAACTATTCCTTCAAGACCCGCTTCGGCGACGAGAAGGGCACCAATCCCGAGGAACTGCTGGCCGCGGCGCATGCCGGCTGTTTCAGCATGGCCTTGTCGGCCGTGCTCGGGAAGGAAGGCTTTACGCCGGACCGCATCCAGTCGCGGGCCGAGGTGGCGATGGATCCGGGCATGGACCCGGGACCGACCGTCACCGGCGTGACCCTGGTCGTGGAGGCCTCGGTCCCGGGCATCAGCGAGGATCAGTTCCAGAAGATCGCCGAGGCGGCCAAGGCCGGCTGCGTGATCTCACGGGCACTCTCGGTGCCGGTGAGCCTGTCGGCGACCCTGAAGGCCTGAGCCGACCTGGCCGTGCGAGTCGGGCGTCGCGGCCATGCGCTGATGCTGCATGGCGCCGGAGGCGGCGGATGGGAGTGGGCCTGCTGGGTGCGGGTCTTCGAGGCTGCCGGCCTGCGGGCGGTGGCGCCGGACCTGGATCCGGCAAGCACGGGGCTGGCTGCCACCGGCCTGGATGACTATCTGTCGCAGTCCCGCGCGGCCCTGCAAGCGCTGCCGCGGCCCCGCCTGCTGGTCGGCGCCAGCCTGGGCGGCCTGCTCGCCGCGGCGATCGCCCCGGGACAGGCCGATGCACTGGTGCTGGTCAATCCGCTGCCGCCCGCGCCCTGGGCCGAGCGCCTGCCCGCGCGCGAATGGCCGGAGCGGGTGCCGTGGGGGCGTCGCGCCCGCCTGGCATCGACCCGCGACGCGCTCCCCGATGCCGATCCGGCCACGGCCTTGTTCGCGTTCCGGCATTGGCGCGACGAGTCGGGGCGGGTGATGAGGGAAGCGCACGCGGGCCTCGACCTGTCGCCGCCGGATTGCCCCGTGTTGTGCATGGCATCCGGCGCCGACCTCGACGTACCCGCACGCGTCACGGAGGCGATGGCGGCGGCATGGGGCGCCGAGTGGCGCACGCTCGAGGGCGCCAGCCACGTGGGGCCCCTGCTGGGGCGGTCGGCGACGGGCTGTGCCCGCGACGTGCTGTCCTGGCTCGGAGGCCTGCGGGCCTTCGCCGCGCCCCCTCCCATCTGCGCTGGGTAGGCCTCAGGCGCCCGGCCAGTCGATCTCGCCGCTGACCACGTCGCAGACGCGGCCGCCGGACCAGATGTCGCCCGCGGCGTCGATCCGCAGCTGCAGGCGGGCATCGAAACCGACTTCGCGGCCCTGGCTGGCCACGTAGCCGCCCGCCCGGCCCGGGAACACGTCGTTATGTTGCAGCCAGGCCGCCAGGATCCCGTTGGCGGCGCCGGAAGCCGCGTCCTCGAAACGGGCGCCCGCGCCCACGAAGGCGCGCACCACGAGGTCGTAGTCTTCGCCGGCGTCGGCACGCGCGAACGCGCACACGCCCATGCTTTCGCTGGCCGCGGCCAGCGCGGCGACGGCGTCCCAGTCCGGTGACGCCTGGCGCAGGGCGGCTTCGTCCGCGACGTCCACCAACCACCACCGTCGCCCGCCCTCCATCAGCGCGGGCGGCAGGGACCCGCGGGCAACCCCGGGGAGCGCGGCGGCGATGCGCGGATCGTCGGCGACGGCGGTTTCCACGACATGCGCGCGCGGCACGCGCACGGCGATGCTGCGTTCCGGCCCCGTGCCCGTCACCGCCAGTGGCAGCACCCCGGTCGCGCCCTCCTGCCAGAGCAGGCCGTCGACCGGTGCCGCGATGCCGGCCTCCATCACCACGTGGGCGGTACCGACGCTGGGATGCCCGGCGAACGGGACCTCGCGCCCCGGGCTGAACATCCGGATGCGATAGCTGGCGCCGGGCTGCGTGGGCGGGAACACGAACGTCGTCTCCGGCAGCCGCGTCCAGCGGGCAATGGCCTGCATGGTGGCGTCGTCCAGCCCTTCGGCCTCGGGAATCACGGCCAGGGGGTTGCCGGCCCCGGGTCGATGGGCGAACACGTCCAGCTGGAGATAACGACGGGGCATATCGAAAGAGGGTCCTGGGGCGATGCGGGTGGGGGAGTTCGACTAGAATCGCGGTTCGGCACCGCCGCGAGGGCGAGGCCATGCGCCGGTCCGGTGCGATCCCGCGAGGGACGATGCCGGCCGTCGATTTTAAGGGCTCCGGGCGATGCCGTCCGATCCCGTCGAACCTATCCATATAACTCAGAGGCATGGTGGTGGCACAAGGACAGCGTTGGGTCGTACTCAAGTTCGGCGGCACCTCGGTATCGCGCCGCAATCGTTGGGACACCATTGGACGCCTGGCCGCCAAACGCATGGCCGAGGAGGATGCGCGCATCCTGGTCGTGGTGTCGGCGCTGTCCGGCGTCACCAACGAGCTCACCGCGATCTGCGCCGGCGATGGCATCGAAGCCCGGGTCGACGCCCTGGTCGACCGCCATCGCGCGTTCTGCGCCGAGCTCGATCTCGATCCAGGGACGGTGCTGGGCGAGCGCTTCGCCGTGCTGCGCGCGCTGGGCAGCGATCCCCGCGCCGCCGCGCTGGCGCTCGACTGGCAGGCCGACGTGCTGGCGCAGGGTGAACTGATGTCGTCCACGCTCGGCGCCGCCTACCTCCGTTCGCAAGGCCACGACTTCGGCTGGAGCGATGCGCGCGACTGGCTCGACGCGGTCTCCCTGCCCAACGCCAGCGCGTGGTCGCAGCGCTTGTCGGTCAATTGCCAGCGCGAGGTCGATGCCGGCTTCGGCGAACGTTTCGCCGCCCAGCCCAACGCGATGCTGATCACCCAGGGCTTCATCGCCCGCCATCGCGACGGCAGCACCGCGGTGCTGGGCCGGGGCGGTTCCGACACCTCGGCGGCCTATTTCGGTTGCCTGCTCAAGGCCCGGCGCGTCGAGATCTGGACCGACGTGCCCGGCATGTTCAGCGCCAATCCCCGCGAGGTGCCCGATGCCCGCCTGCTGACCCGGCTGGACTATGCCGAAGCGCAGGAAATCGCCACCACCGGCGCCAAGGTGCTGCATCCCCGCTCGCTGGGCCCCTGCCGCCATGCAGGCGTGCCGATGGCGATCCTCGACACCGAGCGGCCCGAGCTGCCGGGCACGCGCATCGACAGTGCCGCCGCGACCCTGCCCGGGGTCAAGGCGATCAGTCGCCGCAACGGCATCGTGCTGGTGTCGATGGAAAGCGTCGGCATGTGGCAGTCGGTGGGCTTCCTGGCCGACGTCTTCGAGCGTTTCCGGCGCCATGGCCTGTCCGTCGACCTGATCGGTTCGGCCGAAACCAACGTCACCGTCTCCCTGGATCCCAGCGAGAACCTGGTCAGCACCAACGTGCTCGAAGCGCTTTCGGCCGACCTGGAGGAGATCTGCCGGGTCAAGGTCATCGTGTCCTGCGCGGCGATCACCCTGGTCGGCCGCGGCATGCGCTCGATGCTGCACAAGCTGTCGGGCGTGTGGGCGGCCTTTGGCAAGGAGCGCGTGCACCTGATCTCGCAGTCGTCCAACGACCTCAACCTGACCTTCGTCATCGACGAGGCCGACGCCGACGGCATGTTGCCGTTCCTGCATGCCGAGTTGATCGACAGCGGCGCGATGCCGGTGCACGAGACCGAAGTGTTCGGCCCGCGCTGGCGCGAGATCCAGGGGCAGCTGCGGCCCAAGCCCACGCCCTGGTGGATCGGCGAGCGCGCGCGCCTGCTCGAACTGGCCGGGGGCATCACGCCCCGCTATGCCTACCACCTGCCGACGGTGCGCGAACGTGCCCGCCAGCTCGCCGGGATCGAGGCGATCGACCGCCGCTACTATGCGATCAAGGCCAACTCCCACCCGGCGATCCTCCAGGCCCTCGTCGCCGAGGGTTTCGGCCTGGAGTGCGTGTCCCTGGGCGAACTCAGGCATGTATTCGAGGCGGTCCCGTCGCTCGATCCCACGCGCGTGCTGTTCACGCCCAGTTTCGCCCCGCGGGACGAGTACGCGGCCGCGCTCGAGCTGGGCGTGACCGTCACCCTCGACAACGTCGAGGCGCTGCGCCACTGGCCCGAGGTCTTCCGCGGCCGCCGCCTGTGGCTGCGCATCGACCTGGGCTTCGGCGATGGCCACCACGAGAAGGTCACCACCGGCGGCAAGACCTCCAAGTTCGGCCTGGCCGCGGCACGCGTCGACGAGTTCGTCGATGCCGCGCGCGGGCTCGGGATCAGCATCGTCGGGGTGCACGCGCACCTGGGCAGCGGCGTGGAGACGCGCGCGCACTGGCGGCAGATGTACGACGACCTGGCCGGCTTCGCGCGCCGGATCGGCACCGTCGAGGTGCTGGACATCGGCGGCGGCCTGCCGATCCCCTATGGCGCCGACGACGAGCCCTTCGACCTCCGCGACTGGGCCGAAGGCCTCGCCGAGGTCAAGGCGATCCATCCGGCGTTCCAGCTGACCATCGAACCGGGGCGCTTCCTGGTGGCGGAGGCCGGCGTCCTGCTGGCGCGCGCCACCCAGGTGATCGAGAAGGATGGCGTGCACCGGGTCGGGCTGGACGCGGGGATGAACGCGCTGGTGCGGCCCGCGCTCTACGATGCATGGCACGAGATCGTGAACCTGCAGCGCCTCGACGCCGCGAAGGACGGCGTGTTCGACGTGGTCGGTCCGATCTGCGAATCCAGCGACGTGTTCGGCCATCGCGTGCAGCTGCCCGCCGGGACGGCGCCGGGCGATGCCATGCTGATCGCCGATGCCGGCGCCTACGGCATGACGATGGCCAGTACCTACAACCTGCGGGCCCTGCCGGCAGAGGACGTTCTTGAATGACTGAGTGGAAATTCCAGCGCGACGCGATCCGCGCGTTCCGTTTCGTGCGATGCGGGTTCGACGTGGCGACCGGCGTCGCGGAGCTGGCGTACGCCTTCGACGAGGGTCCGGAACTGGTCGAGACGGTGACCGTGCCGGGGGCCCCCTTCGACCTGGGGGACGAGCGGGCGGTCGCCGTCGGGCAGGCGTTGCGCCTGCTGCACCTGATCGCCGGCGTGAGCTACTACAAGGCCGCGGTACCGGGCGAGATCCGGATCGAGGGCTACGACATCGACGCCGCCACCGCCGCGTTGATGGAGGAGATCTACCTCAATGGCCTGGGCGAATTCGCCTACCGCAACGGCCTGGACCTGCACGGACGCATCCGTTTCCCGCACGGGGGCGCCGACACGCCCGCCGCGCCCCCGCTGGGCCTTCGCGAGCATGCGCTGGTCGCGATCGGGGGTGGCAAGGATTCGCTGGTGAGCATCGAGGCGCTGCGCGCGCTGGACGTGGCGCAGACGGTGAGCTGGATCGGAGGCTCGCAGCTCATCCGCGCCTGTGCCGGGCGCACGGGGCTGCCCACCCTCAACATCGGGCGCGCGCTGGCCCCGGCCCTGTTCGAGTACAACCGCCAGGGCGCCTGGAACGGGCATATCCCGGTGACCGCGGTGAACTCGGCGATCCTGGTGCTGGCCGCGCTGCTGCAGGGCGTCGACCAGGTGGTGTTCTCCAACGAGCGCTCGGCGAGCTACGGCAGCCTGATCCTCGCGCCGGACGGCAGCGTCACCGGCGAGGTGAACCACCAGTGGTCGAAGGGCTGGTCCTTCGAGAAGGCCTTCGGCGAGCATGTCCAGCGCCACGTCGCCGCGGACCTGTCCTACTATTCGCTGCTTCGCCCGCTGAGCGAACTCGCGGTGGCCCGGCAGTTCGCGCGCGGCGACCGCTACGACGGTCATTTCTCGAGCTGCAACCGCAACTTCCACATCCTGGGCGAGCGTCCCGCCAATCGCTGGTGCGGCGTGTGCCCGAAATGCCACTTCGTGTTCCTGGCCTTGGCGCCGTTCATGCCCAAGACCCGCCTGGTCGGCATTTTCGGACGCAACCTGCTTGATGATCCGGATCAGATGGCCGGCTACGACGCGCTGCTCGAGTTCCGCGACCACAAGCCCTTCGAGTGCGTGGGCGAGGGGCGCGAGTCCCGCGCCGCGATGGCCCTGCTCGGCACGCGCGCGGAATGGCGCGGCGACGCGCTGGTGGAACGCTTCAACCGCGAGATCCTGCCGCAGCTGGACGCCACGGAGCTGGATATGGAACCCTTGCTGGTCCCGGACCGGGAGCACAGGATCCCCGCGGCATTGGCGGAGCGGTTGGGTGCGTATTTCTCGGCTTGAGGCGATCGCCGCCGGCGGCGGCCGCGTCGCGATCTGGGGCTGGGGACGGGAGGGCCGGGCCGCGCATGCCGCGCTGCGTTCGAGCGACTCCGCGTTCGCGGCCGCCGGGCCCGCGCCACCTCTGCCGCTGACGGTGTTCTGCAAGGCCGCCGAGCGCGAGTCGGTGCTGGCCCTCGGTGATCCGGCCTTGTCGGTGGAGGTGGATGCCGACGCCCTGCGCCTGTCGGCCTTCGATGTCGTCATCAAGTCGCCCGGCATCAGCCCCAATCGCGCCGAGGCCGTGGCGGCCAGGGCGGTGGGCACCCGCTTCATCGGCGCCACCGCGATCTGGTTCGCCGAGCATGCCGCCGCGACGGGCATCGTCGAGCATGCGGTCTGCGTGACCGGCACCAAGGGCAAGAGCACCACCACCGCGCTGTTGGCGCACCTGCTGAGGGCCGGTGGGCATCGCACCGCGCTGGCAGGCAACATTGGAATGCCCCTGCTGGAGCTGCCAACGCACGTACCGCTGCCCGCCTATTGGGCGATCGAACTGTCGAGCTACCAGACCGGTGACGTCGCCGACAGTGGTGCGCGCCCCGACGTCGCGGTGGTCACCAACCTGTTTCCCGAGCACCTCGACTGGCATGGTTCGGAAGCGCGCTACATCGAGGACAAGTTGCGCTTGGTGACCGACGCGCGGCCAAGGATCGCGGTGCTCAACGCCGCCGACCCGCGCCTGGCGCGCCTTTCGCTGCCCGGCAGCGAGGTGCGCTGGTATGGCCACGAGGCAGGGTGGCACCTCGGCGGCGACATGCTCATGCGCGGCGACGACGCCGTGCTCGACACGACGGCCCTGCCGCTGCCGGGGCGTCACAATCGCAGCAACCTCTGCGCGGTCCTCACCGCGATCGAGGCGCTGGGCCTGGACGCCCGCGCGCTGGCGCCGGCGGCGGCCACGTTCCAACCCCTGCCGCACCGCCTGCAGTCGCTGGGCGTTCGCGATGGCATCGAGTACGTCAATGACTCGATCAGCACCACGCCGCATGCCACGCTCGCGGCCCTGGAGTGCTTCCGGGGGCGGCGCGTCGCGCTGCTGGTGGGCGGGCACGACCGCGGCATCGACTGGACCGCGTTCGCGGACGCCATGCGGGTGCAGGCCCCGCTTGCCATCGTCACCATGGGCCAGAACGGCCCGGGCATCGCGGCCTGCCTGTCCGCGCAGGCGAAGGCCGGCGGCTTCGCGCTGGCCCAGGCCGACGCGTTAGAAGAGGCGATGGCGGAGGCGGTCGATCGGCTGGACGGCGAGGGAGTGGTGCTGCTCTCGCCGGGGGCGCCGAGCTTCGGGCCCTTCGTCGACTACGTCGATCGCGGGCGCCGCTTCGCATCGCTGGCGGGCTTCGATCCGGACCGGATCAGCAGCATCCAGGGCCTGGGGATCGACTGACGCCGGGGGGGCGGTCCCGCGGCCTGGCGGCCGGGCGGTGCCATCCACCGCCGCGCGCTATGCTCGGGCCGTCCTTCGAACGGAGATGCCCCATGCGACGCATCATGCTTGCCCTGGCCCTGTCGGCCACCGTGGCGCCCGCGCTGGCCGCGATGCAGCAGGCGCCATTGGAGTGGGACAGTGGGGGGAAGACCTTCAGTGGCGTGCTGGTCTACGACGACGCCGGCGAGCCGCGTCCCGGGGTCCTGATGGTGCCCAACTGGATGGGCGTCACCGACGCGGCGATCGCCCAGGCGCGCGAGGTGGCCGGCGAGGGTTACGTGGTCCTGGTCGCCGACATGTACGGCAAGGGTGTGCGCCCGGCCGACAGCGACGAGGCGCGCGCGCAGGTCCAGTCGGTGTTCGCCGATGGAGGCGCCACCGCGCGGAAGCGGGCGGGCGATGCGCTCGCGGCCCTGCGTGGCAAGGCCGGTGCCCTGCCGCTGGATCCGGACCGGATCGCCGCGATCGGCTACTGCTTCGGTGGCACGATCGCGCTGGAGATGGCGCGCGCGGGCGCCGACGTCGATGGCGTGGTCAGCTTCCACGGCGGACTGGGATCGCCCGCGCCGGCCGGTGCGCAATCGCCGGTGAGCACCTCGGTGCTGGTCCTCAACGGCGCCGACGACACCTCGGTGCCCGACGAAGCCATCCTCGCATTCGAGAAGGAGATGGACGCCGCCGGGGCGGACTGGCAACTGGTCAGTTTCAGCGGCGCGGCGCACTGCTTCACCCATCCCGAGGACGCCGGCAAGACGGGCAATTGCCGCTACGACGCGCGTTCGGCCAAGCGGGCCTTCGAGATGATGCGCGACTTCCTGGGCGAACGCTTCCAGGCCGGCGGCGGCTGAGCCGCACCGCCGTCGCGGTCAGTGGTCCCGGCTGACCGCGTAGCGCGCCAGCCCGCGCAGGGCGGCGACGTACGGGTTGTCGGCCAGCCCCGCCAGGCTGGCCTCCGCGGCGTCAGCATACGCGGCGGCGCGGTCGCGGCTGTAGCCCAGGCTGTCGTGTGCGCGGATCGCGTCGAGCACCTCCGGCAGCGCCTCCGCGTCGCCGTGCTCGATCGCCTCGCGCAGGCGCTGGCGGGTGGCGTCGTCGGCATGGGCCATGGCGTGGATCAAGGGCAGGGTGGCCTTGCCCTCGGCGAGGTCGTCGCCGAGGTTCTTGCCCAGGGTTTCCGCATCCGACGCGTAGTCGAGCACGTCGTCGGCGATCTGGAAGGCATGGCCCAGGTTGAGGCCATAGCCATGCAGGGCGTCGCAGGTGGCGGCGTCGGCGCCGGCGATCAGCGCGCCCAGGCGCGTCGCCGCGGCGAACAGGACCGCCGTCTTGCGCTCGATCACGCGCAGGTAGGCGGCCTCGTCGGTGTCGGGGTTGCGCACGTGCAGCAGCTGCAGCACCTCGCCCTCGGCGATCTCGTTGGTGGTGTCGGCCAGGATGCGCATGACTTCCATGCGGTCGAGCTCGACCATCAGCTGGAAGCTGCGCGAATACAGGAAATCACCCACCAGCACGCTGGCGGCATTGCCCCAGACCGCGTTCGCGGTGCGCCGTCCGCGGCGCAGGTCGGATTCGTCGACCACGTCGTCGTGCAGCAGGGTGGCGGTGTGGATGAACTCGACCACCGCCGCCAGCTGGTGCGCATCGGGACCGCGATGGCCCAGCGCCCCGGCCGCCAACAGCAGCAGCATCGGCCGCAGGCGCTTGCCGCCCGCCCCGACGATGTACTCGGCCACCTGGTTGATCAGCACCACGTCGGAGGCGAGGCGGCGGCGGATCAGCGCGTCGACGGCGCTCATGTCTTCGCGGGCGAGCGACTGGATGGCGGCGAGGTCCGGCGACGCGGCCTGGGGTTGGGCTGACATGGATTTCCGCTGGCGTGGGGTCGGCCGATTATAAGCGGACCGCTCCGATCGCCGGGCGCCGGCAGGCCGTGCGGGCGGGCGGGTGGCCACGCGGAGTCCGCCATGGCCAGCGCCGATTCAGGAAAATCCTACGCCGAGGCAGGCGTCCGCCTGATGGCGCGGGGGAGGGGGTTATACTGCAATGTCGGTCCCGGCGCCTGCGTCGGGGACTCTCCCGGACTTCAAATTAGGACCCATCCCATGGCACGCGGCATCAACAAGGTGATCCTGGTCGGCAACCTCGGCAACGACCCCGAAATGAAATACACGCA
>JAUIJO010000060.1 GCA_030431185.1 Gammaproteobacteria bacterium
CGCCAGCTTCTCGGCCAGGCGCTTGGCATTGCCGGTCTGGCTGCCGTAGACGATGGTCAACGCCGGCGACGCGGCGGCCTCGGCGATGGGCTGTGCCGCCGCCAGGCCGGGACGCGAGCCCGTGGCCTGGCCCCGGGCGAGCCCGGCGGCGTAGCCGGACAGCCACCACAGACCCACGCCGTCGAGGTCTTCGGTCAGCCGGGCCAGCAGGCCGGCCTGCTGGTCGGTCAGCGGGGCGGGGGTGGGGACGGGGGACGCGGGCATTGCGGCGGGTCTCGGGCGATTTCCTTGGGCACGAGACTAGGGACCGGCCTGGACGACCGGAAAGGATGCATCGTTATGCGGTTATGCCTTTCGCGAACTTCCGGGCCGCAGGGCGGCTCGCGATACTGCGGCGTCGCAACATCGCCCCCCCCCATGCAGAGCGCCATGGAACTCCCGCCCGACCTCCTGTACTACATCGCCATCGGCATCACGGCCCAGCTCGTCGATGGCGCGCTGGGCATGGCGTACGGGGTGACGGCCTCGAGCCTGCTGCTGGGGCTGGGCCTGCCGCCAGCGGTGGCCAGTGCCACGGTGCATGCCGCCGAATGCTTCACGACGGGGGCTTCCGCCGCCTCCCACCACGCCTTCGGCAACATCGACAAGCGCCTGTTCCGGCGCCTGCTGCTGCCCGGCATCGTCGGGGCCGGCGTAGGCGCCTACCTGCTGGCCAGCCTGCCCGGCGAAGCCATGCGTCCATGGGTCGCGGGCTACCTGATGTTGATGGGCGTGGTGATCATCATCAAGGCCTTCCGGGCGTTCCCCTCGCGACAGGTCACCACCCACATGGCGCCCCTGGGCTTCTTCGGCGCGCTGGTCGATGCCATGGGCGGCGGGGGCTGGGGGCCGATCGTGGCCAGCAACCTGCTCGCGCGCGGCAACGAGTTCCGGCTCACGGTCGGCACCGTGAACGCGGTCGAGTTCTTCGTCACCCTGACGGCTTCGCTGGTGTTCCTCCTGACCCTGGGGCTGGAGCACTGGGACGTGATCCTGGGCCTTGCCCTGGGCGGGGTGGTCGCCGCGCCGTTCGGTGCCTGGCTGGTCAGGCGGGTCAGGCCGCGTCCCATGCTGGTCTGCGTGGGGCTGCTGGTCATCGGCCTCAGCCTGCGCACCCTGCTCAAGCATCTGGGCATGATATGAGCGACCATGCCGTGGCCCGAACCCTCCACTGCCCACACCTCTTCATTTCTCCATGGCGTTGCCTTACATGCCTTTGACCGAGTTGTCCCATCTTGACCGCCTCGAAGCCGAGAGCATCCACATCCTCCGCGAGGTCGCGGCGGGGTTCCAGAACCCGGTGATGCTCTATTCCGTCGGCAAGGACAGTTCGGTGCTGCTGCACCTGCTGGTCAAGGCCTTCGCGCCGGCGCGCCCGCCGATCCCGCTGCTGCATGTCGACACGGGCTGGAAGTTCCGCGAGATGATCGCCTTCCGCGATCGCCGCGCCGCGGAAACCGGCGTCGAACTGCGGACCCACACCAATCCGGAAGGCCTGGCGCAGGGCATCGGGCCCTTCACGCATGGCGCGACGGTGCACACCGACGTGATGAAGACCCAGGGGCTCAAGCAGGCGCTGGACAAGTGGAACTTCGACGCCGCCATCGGCGGTGCGCGGCGAGACGAGGAGAAATCGCGCGCCAAGGAACGCATCTTCAGCTTCCGCAGCGCGCAGCACCGGTGGGACCCGAAGGCGCAGCGGCCCGAGTTGTGGGACGTCTACAACACCCGCGTGAACAAGGGCGAGAGCGTGCGCGTGTTCCCGCTGTCGAACTGGACCGAGCTGGACGTGTGGCTGTACATCTATCGGGAGAAGATCCCGGTGCCGACGCTGTACTTCGCCGCGGAACGCCCGGTGGTCGAGCGCGACGGCGCGCTGATCATGGTCGACGACGCACGCATGCCCCTCCACGAGGGCGAGGTGCCCCGGTCCCGGAAGGTCCGCTTCCGCACGCTGGGCTGCTACCCGTTGACCGGGGCCATCGAGTCCGATGCCGACACCCTGGAGAAGATCATCGCCGAGATGCTGGTGTCGACCACGTCCGAGCGGCAAGGGCGCGTGATCGACCAGGACCCGACCGCATCGATGGAGAAGAAGAAGCAGGAGGGGTATTTCTGATGGGCGCCGCACAAGACTCCAGCACCCGCGACGCCGCGGCCGCCGTCGCCGCCTACCTGGAGCAGCACGAGAACAAGGGGCTGCTGCGCTTCATCACCTGCGGCAGTGTCGACGACGGCAAGAGCACCCTGATCGGACGCCTGCTGCACGACACGCGACGCCTGTTCGACGACCAGCTGGCGGCGCTCGAGTCCGACAGCCGCCGCCACGGCACGCAGAACGGCGAGATCGACTTCGCGCTCCTGGTCGATGGCCTGTCCGCCGAGCGCGAACAGGGCATCACCATCGACGTCGCCTACCGTTTCTTCAGCACCGACCGGCGCAAGTTCATCGTCGCCGATTGCCCCGGCCACGAGCAGTACACGCGCAACATGGCGACCGGCGCATCGACGGCGGACGTGGCGGTGGTCCTGGTCGACGCCCGCAAGGGCCTGCTGACCCAGACCCACCGGCACAGCTACATCGTCTCTCTGCTCGGCATCCGCCATGTGCTGCTGGCGGTCAACAAGATGGACCTGGTCGACTACGACGAAAGCGTGTTCGATGCGATCGTCGAAGGGTATCGCGTGCTGGCCGCCGAGCTGGGCATCGACCACGTGCAGGCGGTGCCGCTGTCGGCCCTCAAGGGCGACAACCTGATCGCTCGCTCGGCCTCCACGCCCTGGTACGACGGTCCCAGCGCGCTCGAGTACCTGGAGACGGTCGACGTCGCGCGGGCCGCACGGGACATCGGCTTCCGCCTGCCGGTGCAGTGGGTCAATCGCCCGAACCAGGATTTCCGCGGCTTCGCGGGCACGGTCGCGGCCGGCGAGCTGCATCCCGGCGACGAGGTGGTGGCTTTGCCCTCCGGGCGTCGCTCCCGGGTGGCGCGGATCGTCACCGCCGATGGCGACCTCGGACACGCGGTCGCCGGCCAGGCCATCACCCTGACCCTGGCCGACGAACTCGACATCAGCCGCGGGGACGTCATCGCCAACGCCAGCCAGCCGCCCCAGGTATCGGACCAGTTTTCCGCGCACGTCCTGTGGATGGGCGAACAGGCGCTACTGCCCGGTCGCCCCTACTGGTTGAAGATCGGTGCGCGCCAGGTCAGCGCCACCGTCACCGAGATCAAGCACAAGGTCGACGTCAACACGCAGGACAAGCTGGCGGCCACGCACCTGGACCTCAACGAAGTGGGCCTGTGCAACCTCCACCTCGACCAGCCCATTCCGTTCGAAGCCTATGCCGACGACCGTACGCTCGGCGGCTTCATCATGATCGACCGGATCAGCAACGCCACCGTCGCGGCGGGCACGCTCGAGTTCGCGTTGCGCCGTGCCGGTAACATCCATTGGCAGCACGTGGATGTCGACAAGGCGGCCCGTTCCGCCAGTAAGGGCCAGGTGGCCCGCTGCGCGTGGTTCACCGGCCTCTCGGGGTCGGGCAAGTCCACCATCGCCAACCTCGTGGACAAGCGGCTGCATGCGATGGGCCACCACGCCTTCGTGCTGGACGGCGACAACGTGCGCCACGGCCTCAACAAGGACCTGGGCTTCACCGACGCGGACCGCGTCGAGAACATCCGCCGCGTGGCCGAGGTCGCCCGCTTGATGACCGATGCCGGCCTGATCGTGCTGGTGAGCTTCATATCGCCGTTCCACGCGGAGCGTCGCCTGGCGCGCGAGTTGTTCGACGAGGGCGAGTTCATCGAGGTCCACGTCGACACGCCGCTGGAAGTGGCCGAGAAGCGCGACGTCAAGGGGCTGTATGCCAAGGCACGGGCCGGCAGGATCCCCAATTTCACGGGCATCGACTCGCCCTACGAGGCACCCGAAGCGGCGGAACTGACGCTCGATACGGTCGCCGAGGATGCGGAAGCGCTGGCCAGCCGGGTGATCGACCGCCTGCTGGGCTGACAGACCCCCGGTGCATGCCATGGAAAAAGGCCGGATCGCGCGATCCGGCCTCTCTGTTTTTCTTTCTCTTTTCCTTTCCCGTTCCCGGCCAGGGACGGCGCTGGCTCAGCAGCAGCCGTGGTCGCCGTGGCGGGTGCCACTGTCGGGAGCGACGGCGACCCCGCGGGTCTCGCCGCGTTCGCCCGCGCGGTGGTGCTCGGCGATCACCTGCGCCACGCAGGCCGTGACCCGCTTGCCCATCGGGATGTGCAGGAACTCGTTGGGGCCGTGCGCATTGGAATGCGGCCCCAGCACGCCGGTGATCATGAACTGCGCGCCCGGGAACTTCTCGCCGAGCATGCCCATGAACGGGATCGAACCGCCTTCGCCCATGTACATCGCCGGGGCATCGTAGAAGGCCTCGCTCGCATCGTTGATCGCCTTGAACAGCCAGGGCGACATCGCCGGGGCGTTCCAGCCCGACGACGCCTTCTCCAGGTTCAGCGTGACTTCGGCGCCATTGGGAGGATCCGACAGCAGCGCCTTCTGCAGCAGTTCGCCGGCCTTGCCCCCATCCAGCGTCGGCGGCAGGCGCAGCGAAAGCTTGACCGCGGTGTGCGGGCGCAACACGTTGCCGGCCGAGTCCAGCGAGGGCATGCCGCCGATGCCCGTCAGCGACAGCGCGGGTCGCCAGGTGCGGTTGAGCACCAGCTCGGCCAGGTCGTCGTCCATCGGCGTCATGCCGTCCAGGAGCGGGAACTTGTCGTATACCGCGGTACCCAGTACGTCGGCGGCCTGGCGCGCCTGTTCGAGGCGCTCGGCGGGAATGTCCACGTGCAGGCCGTCGAGCGTGATGCGGCCGGTGTCCTCGTCCTCGATGCGCGACAGCAACTGCCGCAACAGGCGGAAGCTGGACGGCACGATGCCGGACGCATCGCCCGAGTGGACGCCTTCATCGAGCACCTTGACGCTCAGGTTGCCGCCTGCCAGCCCGCGCAGGGACGTCGTGCACCAAAGCTGGTCGTAGTTGCCGCACCCCGAGTCCAGGCAGACGACCAGCGAAGGCTTGCCGATCCGGTCGGCGAGGTGGTCGACGTAGGCAGGCAGGTCGTAGCTGCCCGACTCCTCGCAGGCTTCGATGATGACCACGCAGCGTGCGTGCGGGACGCCCTGCGCCTGCAGCGCCATGACCGCGGTGAGCGAGCCGAAGATCGCATAGCCGTCGTCGGCGCCGCCGCGGCCGTACAGCCTGTCGTCGCGAAGCACGGGTTTCCATGGGCCCAGGTCGTCGTCCCAGCCGGTCATCTCGGGCTGCTTGTCGAGATGCCCGTAGAGCAGGATGGGATCGTCGCTGCTGCCCCCGTTGCTGGCCGGGATGTCGATGTAGATCAGCGGCGTGCGCCCTTCCAGGCGCACCACTTCCAGGTGCATGCCGGGGATGTCCTGCGCACGTGCCCAGGCCTCCATCAACTTGACCGCATCGTCCATGTAGCCGTGGGCGACCCAGTCGGCATCGAACATGGGGGACTTGTTCGGGATGCGGATGTATTCGATGAGCTGGGGGACGATTTCGTCGTCCCATTTGCCGGCGACGAAGCGTTCGACCTGGCTGGCATCCATGGTGGCTGACCTCGGAACTGAAGGGATTCCCCATCTTAACGCGTGCGGTGTGTAGGACTTTTCCTACGCTGGGCCAGGCTTGATTCCCAGTCGCGCCGGGCGGTTTGCCGATACCGTCGCTTGCGGACCCCCGCGACACTGTGGACGTCGCCGATGACAGGCCCGTGCCCATCATCATGAATCGTCCGGAGAGGGACATGAGTGCGTTCAAACAGGTACTGAAATCCGTGGCGCTCGCCCTGCTGGTGGTCGGCGCCGTGCTGACCGGCGTTGCGCTGGGCGCCGAGCGGGTGGACATCAATTCCGCCGATGCGGCCAGCCTGGATCGCGTCCTGCTGAATGTCGGCCCCGCCCGCGCCGAGGCCATCATCGCGTACCGGCGGATGAACGGACCGTTCCGGAGTGCCGAAGAGCTCGCCCTCGTCCGCGGTATCGGCCTGCGCACGGTGGAGAAGAATCGCGACCGCATCGAGGTCGGCAGTCCGCGCGCGAATCCTTCGGCGGCTGCGCGGTCGGGGACGCTACCGAGAATCGTGCCCGTCACGCCCTGAACAGGCGTCCGGGACTGCAACAGGTGTCGCCCCCGCATGGATGCGGTGGCGGCGGATGTCAGGGCAAGGAGCCCGGAGGAATCAGGCGGAGTGCCTGCACAAGGATGTACACCGCCCGGCGTGGAAGGAGCCACGATCGGGCGGCCCGGCAGGCGCTGCGCAGGACGTGCAGCGCCGCCGGTCGCGTCGATACACTATGCCCATGGGGCAACACACCGACACCGGACACGAGGACGCGCTGCGGATCGTCCCGGCGAACGACTACCGGCGGGTCCGCTGGAAGAATGGACGCGGCTGGACGCGTGAGGCCGTGCAGGGCGGTGGCAGGGACGGCGACTGGGATTGGCGCTTGTCGATCGCCGAAATCGAGGAGGACGCGGCCTATTCGTCCTTCCCCGGGTTCGATCGCGAACAAATGCTCTTGTCGGGCAATGGCCTGCGCCTGCGGTCGGGAGACGGGGTCCGCGAGCTGATGCCACCCCATGACCGCATCGGCTTCCTTGGCGAGGAGGACGTCGTCGGGGAGCTGGTCGACGGTCGTGTCCAGGTCATCAACCTGATGTGGCGCCGGGAGCGTGTCGGGGCGAGCACCTGGTTCAGGCCGCTCGTCGGTCCGATGCTCGTCTTCGCGGACGCTTCCGAGACCTGGTTGATCCATCTGGTCTCGGGACACGCCCGCCTCGGACGCGGCCAGGGCTTGCCGCTGCTCGAGGCCGGCGATACGGCCGTGCTGCGAGGCCTCGCGGAACGGCGTCGTTGCCTGATCGAGGGAGCCGGCAGTCTGTTGCTGGCGCGGCTCCAGACCCTCTGAGCCGGTCGGGGCGGGTTGGCCGACGGGCCTCCCCGTCGCTCGTGCAGGGATCGCCTGCCGTATCAGTAGATGTCGCGGCGATACCGGCCGGCTTCGACCATGGCGTCGACCTCGTCGTTGCCCAGCGTTTCGCGGAGGACCGCATCCACTCCCGGGGCCATGCCCTCCAGGCTCCCGCATACGTGGATCGAGGCGCCGTCGGAGACCCAGCGGGACAGCCGGCCAGCGTGCGTGCGCAGGGCGTCCTGCACGTACTTCTGCGGGTCTCCGTCGCGGGAGAAGACCCGGTCCAGGTGCTGCAGCTTGCCCGATGCCTGCCAGGCCGAGAGGTCTTCGCCGAAATGCTGGTCGTGGGCCCGGGTCCGCTCGCCGAAGAGCAGCCAGTTGCGATGGTGGCCGCGCTCGATGCGTGCCTGGAGCGTCGCCCGCAGGCCCGCCAGGCCGGTGCCATTGCCGATGAGCACCAGCGGTCGGTCGTCCGCAGGCGGATGGAACGCCGAGTTGCGACGGATGCGCAGGTCGACCGGCGCGTCCTGGCCCGCATGCCGGGTGAGCCACCCGCTGCCACTGCCCAGCCGGCCATCGGCATGCACCACCTGGCGGACGAGCAGGCAGAGTTCGCCTTCGCCCGGGGTGGAGGCAATGGAGTATTCGCGATGCGGCAGGGCCTCCAACCGAGCGGCGATGGCCTGCGGATCCCCCGACGCCGCGGGGACGTCGATTGCCGGCAGGCGCGAACGTGCCAGCGCATCGCGGAAAGGCATTTTCGCCTCGCCGAGGCGGACCGTTGCGCCGCCGTCCACGCCGGTCGCCTCGAGCCAGGCGTCGAGCGTGTCGTCCGCATTGCGCGGTCCAACCTCGGCGATGTCGCCCGCCGTCCACGCCAGGTGGGCGGGGTCCTCCGGTCGCAGCACGACCAGGAAGGCCGGCCCACCCGGACTGCCGGGATTGAGATGGCGCCGGTGCGACAGGCGCCAGCGCTGGTAGCGCGGCGCGCTCCAGTCGGGGGCGTCCGTGCGGCCGCCCAGTTGGCCAAGATGCTGCTGCCACAGCCGCAGCGCGCCGGGGTCGCCATTGTCCACTTCGATCAGGTCGAACAGGGGATGGGCGTGGCTTTGCCTGAGCCAGGCGTCGAGCCGGTGGCCGAAGGCGCAGTAGGCGTCGTACTCCCGGTCGCCGAGGGCCAGCACCCCATAGTGCAGTGTCTCGAGCCCGGCCGCGGCCTGCATCGTGCGTCGGACGAAGGCCGCGGCACCGTCGGGCGCGTCGCCCTCGCCGGTGGTGCTGACGATGAACAGCGCCCGCCGGGCCTGGCGGAGGTGCTCGGGATCCAGCTGGCCGATCGGGAGCGCGCGGACCGACTGGCCGGACGGCTGCAGGGATTGCACGGTCCTGGACGCCACCTCTTCGGCATGGCCGGTCTGGCTTGCATGCACGACCAGCCAGTCGGCCCCGGCGTCCAGGTCGCGCGCGGCATGCAGCATGGCCCCGTTCCGTCGCCGCCGGGACCGGCGGCCCATGGCGAGCAGCCCGGTGAAGCCGAGCCACGTTGCGGCGACCGCGGCTGCGATCCATGCGCGGCCCGACGGCGGCATGCGCCAATGCAGGGGGTCGACCTGCCAGCGGGTCAGCACCACGACCAGTACGAGAATTCCGAGGAGCGCCAGCCCATTGCCGAGCTGCGCGCCATCCAGGCGTCGCGACGTCGGGGGGGCGCTCACGGGTCTTGCAGCCGGGCTTCGAAGGCCGGCGTCATGCGTTGCGTGAAGCCCTCGTCGTCATGGACGAAGAACAGCACGGCGAGGTCGTGTTCGGTCGCATAACGCCAGCCCGCTTCCGGGCCCAGCACGCTCATGGCCGTGGCCAGCGCGTCGGCCTGCATGCACTCGGGGTGGAGCACGGTGACCGACGCAAGCGCATGCGTCACCGGCCGGCCGCTGCGGGGATCGATCGTGTGCGAATAGCGGTGGCCGTCTTCCTTGAAGAAATGGCGATAGTCGCCCGAGGTCGCCATCGACAACGCGTCCAGGGCGACGACGATGCCCGAGAGGCGCGGCCCGTCCCAATCGCCGTCGTGGCGGGCCTGGTCCTGCGGCGCAGGCTGTTCGACCGCCACGCGCCAGGGTTGCCCATCGGGCTTGCGGCCGCGCGCCCGCAGCTCGCCGCCGACCTCCACCAGGTAAGCGCTGCTTCCCTGTGCATCGAGGTAGGCCGCGACCTGGTCGACGGCATGGCCTTTCGCGATCGAGGAGAGGTCGAGGTACAGACCGCCGGGCTGGATCGCGACGCGGTCGGCGGGATCGACCGCCAGGCGCTGCCAGCCGGTGCGAGCCCGCAGCGTCTCGATGTGCCTGTCGTCCGGCGCCTCGCGTCGCTGGCCGTCCGGACCGAAACCCCACAGGTTCACCAGGGGCCCCACGGTGGGATCGTAGGCGCCGTGGGTGGCGTCCGCCAGGGATAGGGCCGCCTGCAGCACGTTGAAGAAGCCCGGTGGCAGCACCTGCCGGGTGCCGGGCGCTGCAGCGTTGAAGCGGCTGATGTCGGAGTCGTCTTCCCAGGTGCTCATCTGGCGGACGACCTCGTCGAGCCGCGCCTGGATGCCATCGCGCAACACGCCGGGATCCTGCCCGGAGACCACTATCACCTGCCAGGTGGTGCCCATGCTGCGCCCCGCCAGCTGATGCATCTGCCGGGCCGACGCGATCGACGGCAGCAGCAGGCAGGCCAGCAACAGGGCGAGGGCAGGGCGCATGGGGGGCGTGTCGCAGGACTAGAGCGGCAGGACTTCGAAGGTGGCGACGTAGCTGGCGCGGCGTTCGCTGGCGTCCGGCAGCGAGGTCCTGTCGTCGCTGTGGCGGGTTTCCATCCAGTACATGCCGGCGGCCGGCCAGGTCACGCTGAACTTGCCGTCCGCGTCGCTGGTCAGGGTGATGGTGTCCTGCTGGTCGCGGTAGCGGGTCGCGCCCGGCACGATCTCGATCTCGAGCCCGGCCGCCGGCTCGCCGTCGAGCAGCAACTGGAACTGCGCGGCTTCGCCGGCGTAGAGGTCATTGGGATGCGTGACAGGTGCCAGCTCGAGGCCCTTCCCGCTCGGCCTGAACACCGTCGTGGTCGGTGCGCCGACGGTCACGAAGGTTTCCACGCGTCCGGTGCTTTCCGAAACCTTGACCTGGGTGGCGCCGGCGGGGATGTCGCGCTTGAACGCTTCCGGGCTGCCACGCCAGCGCTTGTTCTCGCCGTCCAGCATGTAGCTGGCGAACATCCCCTGGTTGACCATCGCGACCTTGTAGGTGCCTTCCTGCAGCAGCTCCAGGTCGAACACGCTGCGCAGCTTGCCGGTGGCGGCGTTGCGTGGCTCGACGCGGCTGCCGTCGGGGGCGGTGACCTGCAGGCGTTCGAGCCCCAGCGGCACGTGGTTGAAATAGAACAGGTCGTTGGACACGGCGGCATCGACGGTCATCCACGCGCCCTTCTCGGAGAACACCGTCTGCGAGGGCTGCAGCCACGCCTTGTGGGCGGATGCGACGGGGGCGACGCCGAGTGCGAGCGCGGCGGCAAGGGCGATGTGACGGAGTTTCATGTGGAGCTCCTGGAGGAATGCGATCGAAGAAGGGCGGCCCGGCTACGGAGGACCGTCAAGGCGTGAGCGACAGCTTCACCACGCCCAGCTCGCTGGCGCCGCGTGCCTGTGCCTGGCTGGCGGACGTGGCCGGCCAGCTGAAGGGAATGCTGACGACCTCGCGGCCGCCCACTTCGCGCGAGGCTTCGACGACGAGGGCGTAGTCGCCCGGCGCCAGGTCGGCGAGCGGCGCCTGGCCGCCCTTGAAGCTGAGCTGGTGCTGGCCCGCGGGTCGGGTCGCGCCGCTGACGCCGTCGACCGGCATCTCCAGCGTGCGACCGCTTCGCCGCCACCACTGGCGCATGTCCTTGAGCCACTTGGTGCCTTCGCCGTCGCGCATGTCGACGTCGTACCAGACCGCCAGGTTCGCGGCGACGCTGTTGTCGGGCCGCTCCACCCAGACCGCGACGTACGGACGGTGGTACTCGGCGACGTTGAGGCGGGGGACTTCCAGGGTGATGTCCATGTCGGCGGCCCGGGCCATGACCGGGGACGCCAGCAGGAGCAGCAGGGCGATACGCGAGGGGTTCATCGGGGGGCTCCGGATACGGTGTGGGTCAATGCATGAAAAGGACGATCACGAGGGCGGGCACGGCCAGCCCAGCGGCCACCAGGGGCCAGGTCGAGCCCCGCTGGCGCGCATGGAGCTGCAGCAGCCACAGGCCGGTCAACGCGAACAGCAGGCAGGCGACCGCGAAGACGTCGATGAACCAGCGCCAGACCGCGCCGGTGTTGCGGCCTTTGTGCAGGTCGTTGAGCCAGGCGATCGTGCCGCGGGTGGTGAGTTCGTACTCCACCGCGCCGCTTTCGCGGTCGATCGCCAGCCAGGCATCGCCGCCGGGACGCGGGAGCGAGACGTAGGCTTCCCCTTCCGACCACTCCGCCGCGCGGTCGTCGACGCGCAGGTCGAGTTCCTCCTCGAGCCAGCGGCGCACGCTCGGGGGCAGGGGGGCGTCGTCCTCGGCCTGCGCCTGCAGTGTCCGCAGCACGCTGGGAGGCAGGTCGCCGGTGATGCTGGACACCGCCGGTTCGGCCTCGATCTGCGCGGCATGGTTGAGGGTGATGCCGGTGACCGTGAACAGCAGCAACAGGACGAGACTGACCGCGGCGCTGATCCAGTGCCACTGGTGCAGGGTGCGCAGCCAATAGCCACGGCGCTGCTGTGCGGTGGCCGGTTCGGCCGGGCGGGAGGCGGTCAAGCGAGAGGTTCCCTCAGGGATGGCGGGGGAGGCGGGGTATTACAACAAAAATGAGAATTACTCGCAATTGAGAACGGATCGCGATCCGACCCGCTCCGCTCGCCGGTTCAGGTCTCGCTCCAGCGCCTGAGCAGGTTGTGGTAGACGCTGGTGAGCCTCAGCAGGTCCTCGCGGCCGGCACCGGCCGCGGTCAGCGACTGGATCGAGGCGTCCATCTCGAACAGCAGCCGGCGCTGGCCGTCGTCGCGCACCAGGCTCTGTACCCAGAAGAAGGACGCCAGCCGCTCGCCCCGGGTCACCGGCTCGACGCGATGGAGGCTGCTCGACGGATAGACGATGAGATCGCCGGCGGGCAGTTTCACTTCGTGTTCGCCGTAGGTGTCGTGGACGACCAGCGCGCCCCCGTCGTAGTCCCCGGGCTCGCTGAGGAACAGGGTGCAGGACACGTCGCTGCGCAGGTGCATGGCCGGCATGCCGGGCGGCGTCGCCAGGCCCATCACCGCGCCGTCGACGTGGAAGCCGTACTGGCCGCCGCCGCGATAGCAGTTGAAACGGGGGGGCAGGGTCCGCGCCGGCAGGGCCGCGGCGAAGTACAAAGGGTTGCGCGCCAGCGCCGCCAGGACCTGTTCGCCGAGCGCCTGGCGCAGGGGCGCATCGTCGGCGAGTTGCAGGTTGTGTTTCACCTGCGCGCCCTGCGCACCCACGGTGGCGCGGCCGTCGGTCCATTCGGCGGACTGCAGCGCTGCACGCATCGCGGCGACCTCGGCGGGCGTCAGGACCTCGGGGATGTGCATCAGCATGCAGGGCCTCCTGGATGAGGACGCCTCCCGCGGGGGGAGGCGCCGGAGCGTTCCGCGGCGATTGCGTCAGAAGCGGTAGTTGACCGTCAGCAGCGCCGACCGCGGTTGCCCCGGCGTGTAACGGTAGCCGCTCTTGTTGATCGCGGCGACATATTCCTCGTCGAACAGGTTGTAGACGTTGAGGCGGAGGTTCCACTGCTCGCTGAAGGCGTAGCTGGCGACGGCGTCGAACACCCAGTAGTCCTCGGCATACGCCGGCGTGCCCACCGCACCGTCGTTGCCGCGCTTGAGCTCGCCGGAATAGCGCGCGCCGCCGCCCACGGTCAGGCCGGAGTCGAACGCGTAGGTCGACCAGGCGGTGAAGGCGCGGTCGGGCGTGTAGGTCAGCTCGCGCGTGCCGTCCACGGCGACGCCGGGGCCCTCGACGACGTCGGTGTCCATGGTGGTGAAGCCGGCCGACACGGCCCAGGCGTCGGTGATCTGCCCGACCGCGCTCAGCTCGATGCCGCGCACGCGCTTCTCGCCGTTCTGGTAGTACTGCTGGTCGGTCGGATCCTGCACGATCTCGTTCTCGATCGTGGTGTCGTACAGCGCCGCGGTCAGCAGCAGCGCGTCGCCGGCCAGGGTCCACTTGGCGCCGATTTCCGCGGTCTTCGCCTTCTGCGGGTCGAACGCCGGGTTGTTGGCGCTGTTGGCCGAATTGCTCAGCTCAAGGCTGCCGCCGCCCGGGGGCTGCTGCGAGATGGCGTAGTTGGCGTAGAAGCTGGACGCATCCGTGGGCTTGTACAGCGCGCCAAGCTTCCAGTTGAACAGGGAGTCGGAGCTCTCGGCGTCGACGTTCGGCAGCACGGTGCCCTCCGGGAGGCCGTTGCAGTCGGGCCCGCGACGGCCGCCGCAGGCGGCGAAGTTGCTGAACTCGCTGTCGTAGCGGTCCACGCGCAGGCCGCCGTTGAGCTGCCAGCGCTCGCCGAACTTGACCGTGTCGAACAGGTAGGCCGAGACCGTGTCGGTGCGACCCTCGCCGTCGGCGCCGGTGCGGCCCCAGCGCAGCCCGCCCACGTCCGGGTCGGGGGCGTAGAGGTTGGCGTCCGGCCAGGTGCTGCCATCGAGGGCGCCCATGCCGGTGAGGTCGAGTTCCTCGCGGGTGACCTC